>JAMOMD010000001.1 GCA_027068725.1 Thermoproteales archaeon
GATTATGTACAGAGCATACAAGCTAAACGAGCTTGCACCAAACAGAGTTGAGAGACCATACGAGACCTACAGAGGAGCAATAGTCCTAGAACCAAAGCCTGGACTTCACGAGAACGTTGCTGTACTCGACTTCACGAGCATGTACCCCAACATAATGATACGCTACAATGTATCACCAGACACATACATTGACCCAAGCGAGTGGGACAAGTACCCAGAGTACTACGAGGCACCTGAAGTACATCACAGATTTAGAAAAGAGCCACCAGGACTATACAAGACCATACTTGAGGAGCTCATCACAAGGAGAAAAGAAATTCGAGAACAAATGAAGAAGCTGAGCCCTGATAGCCCAGAGTACGTTCTACTCGATGAGAGACAGAAAGTCCTGAAGATAATGGCAAACGCGATGTATGGCTACTGTGGATGGATTGGAGCAAGATGGTACAAGCGCGAAGTTGCTGAAGCAGTGACAGCATGGGCTAGAGATCTTATGAGAAAAGTGCTAACATACGCAAAACAGATTGGCCTGCAGGTAATCTACGGCGACACAGACAGTCTCTTCGTAAAGTACGACGAGGACAAGGTCAATAAGCTTATAGAATTTGTAGAAAAAGAGCTGAAGTTTGAAATAAAAGTAGAGAAGATCTACAAGAAGATACTGTTCACAGAGGCAAAGAAGAGGTATGTTGGTCTCACACAAGATGGTAGAATAGACATAGTCGGATTCGAAGCTGCGAGAGGAGACTGGGCAGAGATAGCTAAAGAGACTCAGGAAAAGGTTGCTGAGATAGTTCTCAAGACAGGAGATATTGATCGTGCAATAAAATATGTGCATGACGTCATAATGAGGCTGAAGAACTATAAATTCAACATTGATGAGGTAATAATATGGAAAACACTTGATAAAAACCTCAACGAGTATAAGACAATAACACCGCACGTCTATGCAGCAAAGAAGCTCGTGGAAGCTGGATACAAAGTCAGAAAGGGAGACACGATAGGCTATGTCATAGTTAAGGGAGGGGGAGGAAAATTAGCGTACAGAGCAAAACCGTACATCTTAGTTAAGGATGTTAGCGAAGTAGACGTCGATTATTACATTGAGCACCAGGTTGTTCCAGCCGCATTACGAATACTACAGGTCTTTGGTGTTAGAGAGGACGCACTCCTGAGCGGTAAGAGAAGTAAGTCAATACTAGAATTCTTCCAGTGATTTTCTTGATGAGTCTAGGATTTTTGTTATAATTTTAATATGTTGTGAGAAAGTTTAGGATGCTGCTTCTTTAAGCACGTCTTCTATAGTCATTATTGTCATGTTTTCAGGCATCTTCGCTATTCCTCCAATTCTTGAAGTTATTATTATCCTGACACCGCGGCTTGCAGCTGTGTCAACAAGTCGCTGAGTACACACGCCGTCAAGCACTATGGCATAGACATTATCGTGCTGCTGAAGAGCATCAATTAGGTCTCTAACAGGTACTCTCTTTATCTCGTTCCAGTGACTGTCGTATAGTATAGCCTCCAGTGAGCCGGCCAACTTCTTTATCTCCTCGATTACGTGATTTGGCACGCTTAGCTGTGGTCTTGCCTCTGGTGGAGCAGGTGCAGCCTCCTCGACTTTTGTGACCGTGATTGGCTGTATAGGCTTCTCAGCCGGCTTCTCTACGCTGACCGTCACCTCAATAGGCTTATGCTCAACCTTAACCTCAGCCGGCTGTGGTGCTGGAGACTCTACAGTAACTTGGACGGGTTGCGCTTTCTCTACTCTTGTCTCGGCTCTCTCGATTCTTGGCCTTACCTCTTCTCTTATCTGAGCAAGATACTCCTCAACAGGTATCTTGTTTCTCAGGCACTTGGCTATCTCCTTGGCTGTGAGCTCCTCAACTTCTTTGCCTGGAGGAGCACGTGCAATATAGTCAATGTCGGCTACCTTGATTAGTTCGCGGAGAAGCATTTCTCCACCACGGTCACCATCGACAAATGCTATGGTTGTCTTCTTCTTCGATAGCTCAATTATTGTCTTGGGTATTCCCCCGCTTGCCCCCTCGACAGCTATCACGTTCCTGTACCCATGCCTTAGCAAGTTCAGGACATCTGCACGACCCTCCACTATTATTATAGTGTCGGCTCTATCCACATCAGGGCCAGCAGGCAAGCCCTCAGGTCCATAACGAATAAGCTCAGCCTCACTCACGGCCTCAATCAGCTTGTTGAGAAGTTCCTTACTATCGGGCAGAACCTCGTGCTGTATCTTCATTGCAAGCTCCTTTGCACGCTCTAGAATCCTCTTCCTCTTCTCCTCTCTAAGATCCTTAATTTCAACAACCTTGATCTTGGCAGCGTATGGGCCAACTCTATCAACCGTCTCAACAGCTGCAGCAATGAGTGCAGTTTCGTAACGGTTCAGGTTTGATGGTATGTATATCTTGCCAACAGTCTTGTCACCTTTCCTCTCGACCTCAACTTCTATTCTACCAACTCTGCCCATCATCTGCAGGTCTCTCAAGTCGAGGTCCGGCCCTAGCAAGCCCTCAGTTTGGCTAAACAGCGCTCCAATAATATCTGGCTTGTCTACCGAACCCTGAACTTCAAAAGAGGCAATTATCAGATACTTGGCCGCTATCGTTAGCGCGCCCATCCGCGTCCCAAAGTCCTGAGCCACTACATTGACTTAAAACTTTCTATGACTCGTCTAACCTCTACTTGTAAATGCTCTCAAAGGAAGAACTGGAGAAGCTGTACAAAGCCGGCGAAATCGTGCACAAGACCCTCGAGAAAGCCCTCGACATAGTTCGTCCTGGAGCTCGAGTCTTAGACATATGCACCGAGCTTGAGAACTATATAATTAGTCAAGGAGCAAGGCCAGCATTTCCAGTTAACATAGGTATAAACCATGTAGCTGCGCACTATACAGCACGCATAGAAGACGACTTGGTAATACCTGAAAAATCTGTAGTCAAGGTCGACGTTGGTGCACACATTGACGGCTACATTGTTGATGCCGCCATAACACTATGCTTCAACCCTGTCTACGAACCACTCGTTCAAGCAGCACTTGAAGCTCTGAAAGTTGTCAAAGAGATCCTGAAAGCAGGATTGAGTCTAGGAAGAATTGGCTCATATATCGAGAAGGCAATAAGAGGACGAGGCTTCAAACCTATAGAAAATCTTACAGGACATCTAATAAAAAGATACGAGTTACACGCAGGAAAGTCTATACCCAATGTCGATAATGGCGATGAAAGAAAAGTTCTAGAAGGTGAAATATATGCCATAGAGCCATTTGCAACAGATGGAAAAGGAAGTGTTATAGATACTCCACAAGTAACAATTTATAGATTAATTGCAACTCCAAAGAAAGCTCTGAAAAAACATAGAGAATTGATATTGAAAATACAGGAAGTTAGTCAGGGACTACCGTTTAGTCCACGCTGGCTCGCGAACAAGGTTAACCTAAGCAAGGATGAGCTTGTGAAAGTACTCGACGAGTTAGCGAGAGAAAACGTACTCTACGCTTATCCTGTACTTGTCGAAGAAGGTAAAGGAATGGTATCACAGTTTGAAGACACCTTTATTGTTAAGAATGATGGTTGTGAAGAACTTGCACATACGCTTGACTTATTTAGGAGATAGATCAGGAAGGTGTAGGATCCTTCTTAAAATAGTCTCTAGTTTGTGCCAAAATGTTTCTGAAGAATTTAGGATTGAGCTGTTGCTTGGGCTTGTTGTTCTGTCTTTTGTGCTGCTTCTTGTTCAAGCTTTGGAAGTAGTCTCTTTCTTAGCTGTTCAATTAGCTTCTTCTGCTTCTTTCTTAGTCTACGTAGTCTATTCGTGTACTTTCCTACTAGCCATGCGAAGTCTGGGTCGTTCTTGATTGCTGGATGGTGTGGGTCTACTAGTATAACCTCGAAGTACCTGTACATGCCGTCTTCGCCTACCCAGTACGAGCCTAGTACCTCCATGTTCGGGTACTTTCTTGCTGCTCTTTCCTCAGCTATGAGCTGTAGACTCTTCTTTGTCGTGTGTCCGTATACTCCCATTCTCTTGGGTCTCCTTCCACATCTTGGCCTAGGCTTGTTCATGGGTCCTCTCCTGACTCGCACACGAACAACAATTATTCCTGGCTTTGCCTTGTAGCCGTATTTTCGTGCCTTGTCGAGTCTAGTAGGCTTCTCAAGTCTAACTATTGCTGGTTCTCGTCTCCATCTCATTAGTCTCTGACGTAGAATTGTGCTGATGAAGCCCTTCCTGGGCCTCTTCCACAGCTGTCCTATGTAGTAGTAGAACGACTTGGCCATGTATGGTGCCGTCTGAGGGACTTGTCAGAGTCTTAAAAATATTTTGTACATATGCACTACTCTAACACGTTTAGAAGACAAGTGCCAAGAGGCTCGGGCGCTGAGTATCCTCTAATAACGTCCTGTATCCTAAAGAGAGGCACGTACCTAACATCAGGTGCAAGTAAGTGTAGTCCCAGATCAAGGTAGTACTCTGCTAGTTCAGCTACTGATTTGCCAATACAGGTCACCTGCATGCTCAGGAGCTTGCCTTTCCACGAAATTAAGCGAACACAAACCCTACCATCGTGCTTGTCCTTGCACACACGTGTACTTGAGAGATCACGATACTTGCCCTGGAGTGAGACGCGTGGCAGACCAAGCTGTACTACAGAAACGTTCTCCGTGAAGATAGCATTCACGTATGGTAACGAGACTTCGCCACTACAGGAGTTCAGGATCTGCACGGTAGAGCGCACAAGAAGATCTATATCGCGCGTACATACGTACCGAATACCGCTCGATCTATCAGTCATCATGAACCCATGACCTAGTACAATGATCTCACGTTTTCTCTGAACCTTCTCTACAGTTGGTTTACTAACTCTCAAGTCTAGACATATCTCAAGTGGATTCGCGCAAGTTGCTACACTACTACTTAAGAAGAGGTCTACTATCTCGCGCTCAAAGTATTGTCTAACGTCTATTTTAGAGTCAATACAAGTCTTGACTCCATGCGAAGCTAGTAGAAGAGCTATTTCAACGACTTTGAATACGTCAGAGCCCGTTATTGTAGTGGACTCTGCCCTAACTGCACGTTCTATAGATTCTAATAGTTTGTGCACTTCCTCAGGCCTGTACTCTGAGCATACTATGACTCGGCCAGCTACTACTACTTGATCCCCAAGTCTTGCGCAGGGCTTACTATTCTCGAAACTTATCTCTACCTGACTAAGATCGTTCACCTTTACGAGATGTACGTTAGGTCTCGAGTCTATGTGTGCTAGTCTCAGTATTGCAAGATTGCTAAGGTCTCTCCCCCAAAGTAACATGTGAGGAAGATAGTCGACTAAAGATAAGCCGCAGAGTTGAACATCTTCGTCTTTTAGAGACGTTATTATCAGAATGTCATTATTAGAGTTGAGAAATTTCTTTAGCAATAATATGCTAGATGCAGCGTTAAGTCCGACTATAACTACATCGTACTTGTGTAACATTGCTTAAGAGAAGTTATTGGCAGGCTTATTAGTCAAGATGGTCAAGACTATAGTTGATACACTCTGCAGGTATGGTGAGTGTTGTAGACTTGACTTGACTGACATTGTCATACTTCTGCTTTATTGCTTTGGTACTCAGTGCAGTATCCTGGAACTTATGCTGAGCTTGTACATGATTAGAGAATTGCTTGATCTAAAGTTTGAGATTGTTCCCACGATCTCGTTAACTGCTCTGAGGATAGTCCGCTCGTTATCTTATAATGGCCAGATCCTGATTAGAGACTCAAGAATAGAACTTACTGAGGAAGGGCGAAGGCGTGCTCATGAGCTACTGTCCAAGCTCAGGAAGTTCAAGTACGTTGCAACGTCCTGTTTTGTTCTAGTTGAGGGGAGTATATTTCTGCAAGAGCTTGAGCGTGTAACAGGTACTGTCCGCAGTGTTGGGTCGAGAAGGCTGTTTGTAACACTTATTGAAGATATTGTTGTTCGAAACAGTCCTCAGCTACTTGATCTAGCTGATAGAGTTCTGAAAGAGTTAGTTCGCGACTAAACTCTTATAATTCCGCTAATCTACTTGGTAGTCGCCGCAATGAGAGGACTCGAAGTAAAGTATGAGGAGTTATCTCCAGCAGAATGGTTCCGCAGAAATAAGGAGCTCGCTGGATTAACTAACCCAACACGTGCCCTATACCAGACCATCAGGGAGTTCGTAGAGAATAGTCTAGACGCGACAGAGAGCTATGGTATTCTGCCAACTGTGAAGATAAAGATAGAATACGTAGACAAGAGCAAGGGCTGGGTATCAGTCTACGTCGAGGATAATGGCATCGGAATTCCTGATCACGAGATTCCAAACGTGTTCGGAAAAGTATTCTATAGTAGTAAGTACAGAATTAGGCAGCACAGAGGCGTTTTTGGCCTTGGTGCAAAGATGGTAATTCTCTATGCTCAGTCAACGACAAATAAGCCAATATTTGTCCGCAGCGCACCAATAGGAAGCGATAAGATTTACGAGTACGTCCTGATGATAAACACTCTGAAGAACGAGCCGATAATACTGGAGAGGAGAGAGTACCCAAACAAATACGGCTGGCATGGGACAGCCGTTAAGGTAGTAATCGAAGGCGACTGGGGCAAGGCAAAGCGCAGGATTGAGGAATACCTAAGACGAACTTACATGATTGCACCATACGCCGAGATATACTTCAAGGCTCCAGACCTGACACTGTACTTCCCAAGAGCAACAACTAAACTACCGCCACCACCAAAAGAGGGACTACCACATCCAAAGAGCGTTGATGTCGAGCTAATAAAGCACCTAATTGCGCGTGATCCTAACCTAACGCTCAAGGAGTTCCTGATAGAGTACTTTGATGGTGTTGGAAAACAGACAGCTGAAGCATTCCTCAAGTGGGCAAAACTTGACGAGAACAAGAAAGTTGGAGAGCTCACTGAGGACGAGATAACGTACCTCACGACTAAGATGAGAGAGTTTGATGGATGGAGAAGACCAAGAGCTGACTGGCTATCACCTGTGGGTGAAGAACTCCTAGTTGAGGGTATTAAGAAGGTCCTAGAACCAGAATTTGTTGCAGCAGTAACTCGAAAACCAAGTTCATACGGTGGTCATCCATTCATAGTCGAAGCTGCTATTGCGTGGGGAGGCAAGATTCCACCAAGCGAGAAGCCAATAATCTATAGATTCGCGAACAAGGTACCTCTACTATACGATGAGGGAAGCGACGTTGTTAGAAAAGTAGTTGAGGAAATTGACTGGAGCATATACAAGGTCAAGTTCCCAGCACCACTGGCCGTTATTGTACATGTATGCTCAACAAAGATACCGTACGTCAGTGCTGGAAAGGAGGCAATTGCAGACGTTGTCGAGATTGAGGAGGAGATAATGCTAGCGATAAGAGAGTGCGCTCGCAAGCTCAGGATGTACATCACGAAGAAGGAGAAGGAGGAAGAGATCTACGTTAAGTACGCGACGTTCAACATGTATGCGACAGAGGTCGCTCATGCACTAGCCTTCGTTACACGTAAGCCAGAGGAAGAGATCAGGAAAAAGCTAAGAGAACTCATTGTCAAGAAGCTCGGAGTTGATTTCGAAGCAAAGCTTCAGGAAGAGCAGACAGCAAAGACTGAACAAGCACAAGCGCAGACACAGGCCGCAAGCTCAAAACCCGAGACTGCGCAAGTTGCTGCTAAGAAGTAAGAAGCGAATATAAGTTGCTTAACAATCTGTTCTCTCGCGTAAAGGTATGGCACGAACGAGAGAAGAGGTACTGAAGATACTCGAGGATTGGGGTAGGAAGATACTCGAGCAGATTGAGAAGGGACAGGAACCTGTACTTGAGATACCGTCAAGAACGTTATCGAATACTGTATGGGACCCTGTCAGGAAGATACTGGTTCTAGGACCTGAGAAAATGCGTAGAAGGTTCCTTGACCTGAAGGAGTCGAGAAAGTTCATGCAGACAATGCTCATGCTTAAGCTTATTGTTGAGGCAATTAGGGAGGGAGTATACCCAACAATAAGAGACTTGTACTACAACGGCAAGCACACAATAGTATACAAAGATCCTCGAGGCAAAGTATTCAAGGAGAACACCTGGGACGATCAGCAAGAATCTAACTCAGTGATTGAGGACATTGAGGTTGCTACAGGACTTCTCAGAGAAGAAATGGGCATTTCAGCAGACGTCAAAGGCAAAGTCGTTGGTCCAATAATTGTACGTTCCAAAGGCTTCGAAATAGATGCAACTAAGCTAGGTGATGCAGCACTAAGCCTCCCACCCAATCCTGACGAGCTTGAGATAGTGAAAGTAGAGGCTAACTACGTGCTCGTTATTGAGAAGGACGCAATATTCCAGCGACTTAACAGAGAAGGATTTTGGAAGGACGAGAACTGCCTGCTAGTGACAGCAAAGGGCATGCCAGACAGAGCAACAAGGAGATTCATCAGAAGACTAAGTGAAGAGTTCAAATTGCCTGTCTATGTGCTCACAGACGCAGACCCATACGGATGGTACATATACAGCGTGTACAGGAGCGGCTCAATTAAACTAAGCTACGAAAGTGAGAGACTAGCAACACCTGACGCAAAGTTCGTTGGTGTGACAGCAAGCGACATAATAGAGTACAAGATCAGTGACGAGTACGTCATTGCAGCAACAGATAGAGACATAAAGCGAGCTCACGAGCTACTAAGATATCCATGGTTCCAGAGTGATGCTTGGAAGCGAGAAATTAGCCTATTCCTGAAAATGAAGAAAAAGGTCGAGATTGAGGCACTCTCAACACACGGTTTGAAGTTCCTGCACGATTATCTGAAAGATAAGATTCATAGAAAGAAGTGGATTGAATAATAAAGCTTACACACCTAACATAAGTGACATTGTAAACAAAGTCTTACGCTCAGCTAGTTCTACATTACCTAGCACATTCTTTACTTTCTCCTTAATTCTTTCTATAATCTCTATAACAATTTCAAGCCAGTTATACCTTGGCAGGTTGACCTTATCTCCAAGCATTTTCTTTCGAACATCAGAATTAAACCACCTTTCAGGATCTTCAAGTTCTCTACAAATATCCTCATTCGACGCAGTTGACCATAGCTCGTCCAGTATCTTAACTTCTTCCGGAGGTACTACTTCCCTTATCTCTCTATGATGCCACCAGGGAATTACGCCAATACATCTACACAGAGACAATCTCTTATGTTGAAGCTCGTACTCCGTAGGCGATATGACATCAACGTCTATCGCACACATAGTGATACCCTGAGGATACTCAAGTAATACTCCCTGAAATACTCTCACCCTCTTACCATGGATGATAATACACTTTGGTAAGGAGACCTTACCCACTTGAGTAAGATCACTTACCTCAACACACTCCTCCCTCTTCAATGTTCCAAGCAGTCTCAGAATATCTTCTCTTGGCTTAACTGAGACTTCGACAGTTGCCGGTATGCCTAGTCTCCTGTATTTAACATATTCTGATAGCATACGTGTTACAACATCCTTTAGTTCCACTGTCAAGATCTTCAGGATCTCGGTCATGGGGAGCC
Source organism: Thermoproteales archaeon (assembly GCA_027068725.1). Classification (GTDB taxonomy): domain Archaea; phylum Thermoproteota; class Thermoprotei; order Thermoproteales; family Thermocladiaceae; genus JAADER01. Next base: position 9,573 of record JAMOMD010000001.1, read on the forward strand.
CCAGTATTCTAGCCATGTCCCATAGGCTATCCCTAACACATGGTTCAACGTTTAGCTTAACGTATTTCATAGTACATGGTGTAGAACATGGAGTGGACTATTAAGTGTGTCCTCCCTTCCTGAAATGTGATTGTGCCGAAGACTAAAATATGGAACATGTAAAATACAGGATACTCAGAACATGGCAACAATTGCGAGAGGAGCCGAAGCTGTGATATTTCTCGAGAATTTTCTCGGCTTCACTCAGGTAGTGAAGAAAATACGCGTTGAGAAAAGGTACAGGGTACCACACGTCGATAAGACAATTAGACTCCATAGAACTCTGAGCGAAGCACGTAACATGATACTAGCCTACAAGGCTGGCATTCCTGTTCCGCGAGTAGTCGATGTAGACCCGTATGGTTATACTATACGAATTGAGTACATTCCTGGAGAGACTCTTAGAGACCTCACTGCAAGAGCTATTGAAGATGGTGACTTAGGAAAGGTTCTAAGCTATTATCGAGAGGCAGGTATAATAGTTGGAAAGCTACATAAGATTGGAATAATTCATGGCGATCTTTCACTAACAAATTTCATAGTTAGAAGCGACGGAAAGCTGTTTATTATAGATTTTGGACTAAGTAATCGATACAACATTAGCAACTTCGAGCTCAAGGAGTATCTTGAAGCATGTGCACGAGACATAAATGTATTTTTAAGAAATGTTGAGGCAAACTTCTCAAATTACGCACAAGAACTCTTCAACACATTCCTGAAAGGTTACTCTGAGATTGTTGGCCAACAAGCCGCTGACCGTGTAGTGAGGGAAATTAGGAGAATTAGAAGCTTAGCAAGATACGTTGTCGAATAGCAAGACTTATTAATGCAGAGAGACCACACTGCTCGTGCCACATAGGTCGAGACACAAGAAAGGTAGGAGCAGCTCAACAAGGCCCGTAACGAAGGCACCACCACCATGGATGAGATACAGTCCAGAGGAGATTGAGCAGCTGATAGTGGAGCTTGCGAGAAGAGGTTTCACACCATCGATGATAGGAATAATTCTTAGAGACCAGTACGGAATTCCACTAGTTAAGCCAATATTGGGCAAATCAATAACGGAGGTCCTTGAAGAGCACGGTCTTGCTCCACAGATTCCAGAGGATCTGATGTTCCTGATCAGGAAGGCAATAAAGATCAGGAAGCACCTGGAGGAGCATCCAAAGGACATGTCAGCTAAGAGAGGACTACTCCTGACAGAGTCGAAGATCAGGAGACTAATAAAGTACTACAAGCGCGTAGGAAAGCTGCCACCAGACTTCGAGTATAGGCCAGAACAGTTCATGCACATGATGGCAATGTAATAATCCTTAACGTTAGCTAATGAGTAACACTAACGAAATAACGAAGATTGTACAACGAGCATTACAAGAACCCGGGCCTCTGCTAATAGTAACACTAAGAGAACCTCTCAGCTATCTCACAGGTCTCGCAATCTTACTTGAACGTGCACGTAACTCGAAGCTTACACATCTCGCATCCGTGGACACTATCCTTAGTCCAATAGTGGACGATCTAACTCAACATTACGATAATATACTCATAGTGAATGCGCTTGAGGAAGCCGATAAGAGAACACTTGAGAAATTTCATAAGAAGAATATACACAAGCTCATAATAAGAGAAATATCTGATATCAGGGAGATCGAGCACTCACTAATGTCCGATACTGCAAAACTTTTCTGCGAGTTATCAGTGTGTTTACTATACTATGAATATGATGTAAAAGAGTATTCGTTTAGATACTTGAGACAAACAGAACATCCTCCACTACCGGGTATTGCCTACCTTAGCCTTGATCTAAGTCTGAAAAATATGGTGATACCTGCCCCATTATTATTGAAAGATCTAGCTATTCCTTCGAAATCCCTGAGAGAGATTACACAGGAGGAATTCCTAAGCATACTGATAAATATTGCTAAGAAAATTTACGAGAATAAGCAAGCTCTAGCCGTACTAGATGTGTTATGCAAGAGAGATTATGTTACGCCAATGGGAACATCGGTAGTAGATTACTTGACAGTTCTCGAGACAATGTTTGGTTTGGAGGTTTACATAGCGTCGCCTTTAGATTTAGTAACTAGATCGCAAATACTTGCTTCATCACAAGCTCGTAATTTTGTTGAGAAATATGCGGATAAAATTCGCGAGTTATTAACTGAAGGAGGCGAAATTGATAATATAACAATGTTCTATAGGCTATGTATCTACAGGGTAGCTGCGAGGCAGAAATTAGAAAATTTGAACTTACGTACAAGAGATGGCATTATCTGCATGCCCTTTGCGGAAAATGTTGATTTGTCTAGTTTCAAAACGTATGATGTACAGAGAGTAAGACCTAATCTCAAGGTTGTGTGCTATGAGGCAAGGTAGGGTTCTTGTACGACTAATTGTGGATCTCGGCGACGCTAGTGTCTGTAAGTCCGTGCTAGAGGCACTGAAAGTCGATGATGTAGAGTTACCTGAGAGTGTCCAGCTTATTGAGAGAACTTGTGAGGATAGTAAGGTAGTGTACTTACTCGCTACTAGCCTTGATAAGGCAGAGAACCTGCTTAAACTCTGGTCAACGTTAGATGACCTTCTGCGATGCATGAAGGCTGCGTACCAGACTCTGCAAAAGACGCTTAGCGGTAAGTAAAGAATAGAAAAAGTTCTTAAGTACCCTGAGGCACACAACCTTTGACTCATGTCATCGGCACATAAGTCGCTGATAGGTAAGTGGGCACTAAAGAAGTGGTACATAGTACATGCGCCACCAATATTCAAGTGTGTAGAAATTGGAGAAGTTCCAGCGGATTCGCCAGAGAAGCTTCTCAACAGGACAATAGAGGTCAGCTTATTCGAGCTTACGAGAGACCTATCGCACATACCGATTAAGCTGAAGTTCCAGATATACCGCGTTGAGGGAGATCACGCATACACAAGATTCAAGCAACAGGAACTTACAAGAGACTACGTTAGGTCACTAGTCAGAAGAGGATCCTCCAAAATAGTGACAATACACGACGTCACGACACCAGACGGCGCAAAAATGAGAATACAAGTTCTGGCAGTTACAGCATATAGATGTAACACAAGCCATAAGCGTGCAATAAGAGCAATAACAAGATCAAGACTTGACGAATTTGCAAAATACCTGAAGTTCGACGACTATATACTAGCACTAGTATTTGGAGCAGTAGCTCAGGACGTGCTACTACATGCTAAGAAAATATACCCACTGAGAAAGGTCGAGATCCTGAAAGTAAAAGTTCTAGACTACCCAGAACCTCTGAAGAAGGTCGAAGTTGTAGAGAAGCCAGCAATAGCAGAAACAACGGAGGCAGAAGCAGCTCAGCAATAACATACCACTTCTATTCTAACATTTCTTCTAATGCCTTTAGAAATTTAAATAAAATCCCAATAATCATTGAAAATGCTGGTAATTGTTTAATAAATGTTTAATAAAGGCTCCAAAATTATCCTGCGCTTACTAAGTGCTTTTTGTTACAGGAACTGTGCTAGTTTTAGAATTCCTCTCCTCCAAGTACATCACGCCAGTCTATACCAAGATCTTCTCTAAACATTGATTGACCACTAATTAACTCCTCAAGCTTTCTTCTTCTCATCTCTCTTCTCCATGATTGTAATCTCCTGTATACTGTTGCATGTTGTCTTCCTAAGATAAGCATCTCGATTGCTTCACGAGCTGCTTTAGCATTTTCGTACTCTCCTATTATTGCAACTGCCTTGTCAGATATTACAATTTTAGCACCTGACAATTCTTCTATTGTTTTCCTAGCCTTACCTTCCTCTCCTATTATCCTTCCTTTTATTCTTATTAAATGATTTATCTTATTCTTATCGATATAATCTCTTAAGTCCACTACCATCAGTACGTAGTTGCTCTTCTTCAATTCTAGTGCTGTATTTATGTCAAATCCGTAGTTTATTGCTTCTATAACTTCCTTAGCTTTCATTATTTGTTCAAGTGTTGTATTTTCTTTTGGTTCGATTATTACCGCACCTGTTGGGTCTATTGATATTTTTACGTTAAGTTCTTTCTCTAGAAGATCTTTATGCTTCTCTATGTACTTAGCCTTATTCTTATCTACGTTCACCGTTATCTTACCCTTTATCAGGTACTCTCCGCCACCGCTTCCGCTTGAGGCCATAGCTTAACTAGGTGCAGAGTAACTAATAAGCTCATAGGTCATATCACGGACATCATCGTGTCGAATATCACGTAGAATATTGCTGCAATTATCGGCGAGTACACTAGAGCTAACAGAAGAGCTAAGCCAAATATGTTTACTGGAAGTGTAAGTGCAGAAGCGGTTAGTGGTACTCCTGGCATGGAAGCTATGGCTCCAATTAGCTTGCCTGGAGCCTCTAATGCCCCAAAGATAACGAAAAGCAATGCAGGTGCAAGAAAACTAAGCACAACATAACTCTGGAAAGTTAACGTTAGTGAAGTTATTATCTGTCTAAGCTTAATGAACTTATTACGTAACAGTGCCTCGAGCTTCTGAACAAGAATCTTCTCAGGCTCAAGCGTTAGTCTAACACTTTCTATTAGTGATGACATTATGTCCTTATATATTAGCGATGGAACTCTCTCTATGCTTCTCTTAATTGCGGTAATTATATCTTCACCAAGTGCACACTCCTTTAGTATCAACTCAAGCTCATGCTTAATCTCAGGATCTTGCTCAAGCTCATACACTTTCACTATTATATCAACTAGCGTGTTAGATGTTGCTAGTAGAGGAACGATGTACGATAGTGTATAGATTATTCTCTCATTAAAATGCACAGCACGCTTATGTATTATAGCAAGTGCATAAGCATATAATCCACCTAGCATTAAAAACAGTGCCATTAGAAGTACTGATGTTGTTATTGATATGTATCTAAGCAAGGATAGGTTAGTTACAAGGTATATAGTGGATACTATGATACAAGTCAGCGTAAGGAATACCGTACCGTAGACAAGATGTGGTAGTAATTTTCGATAGAGATCCTTATTTATTTTATATCCTGAGAGCTCGTAGAGTCTATCAACTACCCTATAGAGAGACTCTACTGATCTCGAGAGAGCCTCCGAGACCTGGCGTCCTATATGCTCCTTCAATACCTGAAGAGCAGCTGCTCTTCGTCCACGCGATGTCACGGCAACTACATAGATTACACTTGTTACATTTATTTACTTACGTCTATTGACACTAAGGTACAACTCCAGACTTGACCTTGTAGTACGTGTCCTCAGGATTTAGGTAGTAGTTTCTCATAACTCTAAAGACTGTCGCAGGATCTCTGAGATTATACTCCACCATTGCTTGCAGAATCTCCTTTCTTCTATTGAACTCCTCGTACAGCTGCTCTAGAGGAACTAGCCTATCTCTTGCAATTTGTTTGAACAATGCACTTTTTAGTCTTCCATTAGAGTCTAGTACTGGAACTAACTTGTCGAGTGCTGTATTGTATCTAAATACTGTAACAAATCTCGGCTTACCATCAACGAATCCTCTAAATTCCTTAATTTCTATTACTCTTCTAGCAACCTTATCATACACTTTCACTTTCTGAATATTACAGAACACGTGCGCAAGCCTTAGCAACATCTTTGGTACATTCATTGGCTTTGACAAGAACCTCATCAGAGCACCCTCTACAGAGTCTGCATGTAGCGTAGTTAGTCCAGCATGACCACTTGCAAATGCTTGAAATAGAACGTATGCCTCTTCGCCTCTAACCTCGCCAACTACAACATAGTCAGGACGAATTCTCATAGACATCTTCACTAGATCAAACTGCGAGATCTCGCGTACCTGTGCTGTAAATGATGGACGCGTCACTAGTGCAACCCACTGCTCGTGCGGTATGTTGAGCTCGCGCGTATCTTCAATAGTGACTATCCTAGCTTCAGGTCTAATTAGGTACAGCAGACAGTTCAAGAGCGTTGTCTTTCCAGAGCCAGTGGGGCCAATTATTATTATATTGTACTTGTAGTCTATCACTAGCCATAGGTACGCTGCAGCTTCTGGACTTAGCGTTCCTATCTTTATTAAGTCAACTATAGTGAAGGGCTCTGCTTTGAATTTTCTAATGTTTATACAGTGACCCAGCGGTGCAATATCGTTGAGCGCAATCTCAACTCTAGCAAAGTTTCCTATTAGACCTTCTAAAATTGGATTAGCAGAACTCACATTTTTTCCGATGAGCTGCGCAAGCTTGACAATGTACTGATATATCTCCTCTTTCGTTTCAAATACTATATTAGTTCTCAAGTGCTCGTAGTACGTGTGCCAGATGTAGACTGGTCTCTGTGGTCCATTTACGTTAATATCTTCTATATGAGGATCTCTCAATAATGGATCAAGCTTTCCAAAGCCAAGTACATCGCGCATCACATAGTACATGTACTTTTTCAGTACAGTATCAGGAACATTTAGTTTCAATTCCTTCGCAATGCTTCTAACATACTTATCGAGTAATTCGTGAGGAATCACAGGACGAGGTTTTAATACGACATCTATCAATTTCTTATCACGAAGAAGCTTCTCTCTGAGTCTTGTCATTAGAAGGTTCAAATTCTTCTTATCCTCCTCTGTTAGCGGAGGCTCTATGACATTGTATACGAGCATTCCTGTTGATTCGTCTTTGTAAATTACCGCGTAGACGTAGCCGGGCACGATGGGGTACACATCCTTAAGAAGCATCTCAGGGCCTGGCAGTGGGACAGTAAGTTCCTCCTTTGCAGTCGTTGCGAGTGTCATCTACGTTAGCTTAGTATAATTCAGCTGAAAATCTTTTTCTTCACTACTTTATATTGTGATACTGGTGTGTCTGTGAAAAAACGAGTAGCCGAGAGTATTATCAAGCTCTTTATAAAATTGAGAGAATTGATAGAGCGATTAATGAATTATTTAGAAGACAAGTTTGGATATAGAGTTCCTAGAAAAGAAACACCTGAACTACACATTCCACGCTACAGAGAGATCACATTGGAGAAGGTTCTTCTGCTTCTTCCAGCAGTCGCATTTCTGATAATAGTAGTTCTATTCGTCACTAACGTTCTCGCGGCTGCTTCACATATTGTGCCCATAGTGTGGGCAGTGATATTCGGCTTGAAGATACCGATACCATACTCAATACTTGAGCCACGCTTTGTTGCAACAGTTGTGCTATTACTAACAATATCGTTTGTTCCAGTAGCAGTATACTCATACACTAATTACAGACTCTCGACAAAGGTTGAGGAGCAGCTACCTGTAGTTACGAGAATAGTTGCTGACACCTTGAGAACAGGAGAAACTGTTGAGAGAGCTGTCGAGCTGATTGCGAGAAGTGGACTTTCTCCAATAAATACCGTGTTTGCACGTGCACTACTTCTAAGCAGGTACGGTCACATGACCATAGTTGATAGCATAAGAGAGGTCGGCCGTAGCATGCGACTGCCAAGTCTCCTCAGGTTTGCTGATCTTCTAGATGTTGCTTTTCGATATGGTGCAAGATCCGAGGAGATGCTCGATATAGCATCTCGCACAATGGAGGCTCTGCAGTCTTACAAGAGGGAACGTGTGATTCATCTACGTCCATACATCGCCCTGATATACACAATAGTGTTCGTGTACGTGTTCATGTGTGCAGTAATAGCATCAATACTTGTGTCACTCCCTGTATCACACATAACACTACCAACAGTGCCAGTTCCTCAGCGAGCTACAATATCGTTATCGGAAATTAAGACCTTGATGATGAACAGCATATTGGCACTAATGCAGTACATACTTGTTGTACAACTTCTAGCATCATCCTTCATAATAGGTAGAGTTGTATACGAGAACCCACTCTGCGGACTAATACACTTCATAGTACTAGCACCAACAAGTCTAGCACTAACATACGGTCTCGCAGCAGTCCTTGTCCCACTAATGAAGATCGCCGTAGCTACAAGTCCTACAGCAACCGCTACTTCTGTACTTCACTAGCAAGAAGACTCTTAACTAGAGACTCAAGCTTCTCTCTAAGCTCCTGTATGTTAGAGAATTTTATTAATTTGACAGCACCTTTAAACGACAACGAGTCACAAGACATTCCAAGAGCCTTCAGAGAATCCTCATGGCATAGCACTACTATATCAAACGACTCTGGAAGGTCTAGAACTAGGCTAGATAATTTTGTTATATCTTTCTCATTAAATACAGGAAACACACATATGTTTCTACTATCTAGCTTAACCATGTACGGTATACTATGTCTAAGACCTGACAATCCTCTAATCTCGAAATTAACTTCATATTCGAGATCAAATTTCTTAGCAAGCTCAACCAGGAGCTTCTGTATGTCCTCGAAAATGAACATTGTTACAGTCTCCTGAAGCATAGTTCTGTTTATTGCATATGTTGGCACTCTCTTGACTTTTATAGACTTTATATCAAATACTTGACTACAGCTCAAGCACCTGAACTTTAGTAAAGGCATGTCAAACCTTGCACCACAGTTATGGCAGACAAATATTCTGCCATATATTCTTAGTTCGCTAATTTCTTCAATAACCTCACCACAGCCTGGACAAACAAATTTTCCACTCTTTTTGAAGTCTCTTGATAGCCCAATATAGCCACATTTCACATGTGCAACAAGTTCTGTGAGTTCGACATCGTTAGAGCCACATCTGGGACAGGTTGGCATTACAGCTACAGTGTAGCTCTCGCAGTTGGGGCAAGCTACGATGCTTATGAAACCTGACTGGACAAGTATACCTCGCTGTACGAGCTTCTCAATGCTCTCCTCTGTTAGCTGTATGCCTCCTACGTAGTACCTAATGCCGTCTTTTCCTATGACTGTGGACAGCTTGTCTATGTTAGCTTCCTTTCTTATCCTGTCCAGTATCTGCGATAGGCTGGCAGTACCATCAGGTAGCTGCCTCTCCTCGCTCGTCATCTGCTTCTCCTCGTGCACCTTTTATTGAGACTCGCTTATTGCCTCTTCGAGTCTGTTGAAGTCGAGTATGCGGACTTCGACTCCTTTCAATACTCTCTCTAGATAATGTGCCTGCTTTACAGAGTTTGTTAATACAACATCAAAATTATTCTCTACATAATTAACTAAGTAAGACACGAAGAGACACGTATCTGCGAGTATATCAACGTTACCTCGAGACAAGGTTCCAAGTCTTGACTTCACGAAACGTGATGTAAATACTAGACATTTCGCACCTAGGCCAGATAGAGCTTCTACACAGCGTACTGTAGCCTCGTACGACAGATGTGGACAGCCAACCACTATTAGTGATCTTCTCTTCGCGAGCTCGACTTTATCACTTGAGATAACTTCCCTGTACTCTTTAGAGATGTCGGTGGGGTCTATCGTTACCTTATCTTCAAAATCTGCAATATTCTTGTAATAGTCTGAGCGCGGTGTTATGCCTTCTAAGACTACAAATACATTATTAGAGAAAGTCACGTAAGCTGCCAGGAACGATTTCACACATTCTTTACTGTGAAAAATCTCTGATGCATTTTCAATATAAGGAACAGCTTCGCCAAAAGTCTCAGCTAGATACTTGCCTAATATGCCAGCTCTAACGTAGGTTAGTCTTCCTGTTCGTAGCTTTACAAGTACGCGCGGTATCCTATTCTCTAGCAACATCTTGCCTATTCTCGGTGCGCGACCACATAACGCGCACAGTAGTGCAAGAGGGCCAGGGAACTTCTCGCAGTATGCGTCGTGAACTGATGCTATGTATGCGGCGGCGCTAGATTCTGCCCAAGCATAGTACCTCCTAGGTCTAACACGTACAAACTCGTAGGGTGTACACGTGAGCACTGTCGATACGCCAAGGCTCCTCAAGGTACGTACGATTTCCTGCTGTGGATCTTGTGCAGAGAGTACGTCAAGATCTAGTGCACCAGGGTTACAGGTTGTGAAGACGCGAACATGTGAGCGATGTCTCTCCAAGTCCTTGATGTACTCTAGACCTGCCTCGCCAATGTTCACGTACGATATTCCTGAAATATGTGCACTCTCTATGTCAACAACCTCATCTGTGCCAAGTGCTTTAGCGATCTTGAGAAGCTTATCTTCGAGACTCATCTATCAGCGACAGAGCACGCTTACATTATGATTTATAAACGATGACTATACTTACACGACTGTTGGTGTCTAAATTGCCTAAAGTATCGAAGGTTAGAAGAGTAGTGCTTGACGTGGACATACCATCTAGGATATCTATAGTGGATCTCGCTAACGAGATCCTGAAGGTGCCCGGAGTGAAAGCCGTCAACATAACAGTCGAGGAGACTGACGTTGATGTGCTGGGACTAGTCGTCATTGTTGAAGGAGATAACATAGACTTCGAAGAGCTGAAGAAGGTCATAGAGAACCATGGCGCAGCAATCCACGGAGTAGATCAGATAGCAGTCGGCGACTACATAATAGAGTATCCTGTGAGACCAACAAGGCGATAATGTACAAGTTATATAAGCAACAGAAGACTAGGTCAGAGTGCG
>JAMOMD010000002.1 GCA_027068725.1 Thermoproteales archaeon
CGCTAGTAAGCATACTACTCACAGTTCCTCTCATACTTATTGCAGTTAGAAAACTTGGAGGAGTATCAGGAGACGTGCTCGGATATTCCATAGAGATCGGGAGACATATCGCACTTCTAGCACTAGCATGCCTAGCATAGCACTATCGTACATACATGTTATAGCACTCGTTCTCGCACTAGCAATAGACCTGATAAATGGAGAAACAAGAGACAAAGTATGTCCACTGCACCCAGTTCCCTTAGCCTGGAGGATAGGCACATTCCTACTACGTAAGTTAAGAAGAACATTCAGTCACGGTGTACTACTCTGGATACTCACTGTCCTACCCCTGATGGCAATATATGGAATTTCTATAGAACTCGCACTCAAGTATTTTAAAAGCATCCTAGTACTGCTAGTCCTGTTACCATGCTACTCAACACTTCTCAAGTTCACATTTTCAATAAAACTCCTAAGATGGTACTACAGTACAATATTAGAAAACTTCACAAAAGACGAAGCTAAAGCACGAACACTACTTCAAGAAATTGTTAGAAGAGACGTCTTTGCACTAACACGTGAGGAAGCACTTTCAGCACTCATAGAAACTTACGTTGAATCAATTGTTGATGGTATAGCCGCACCACTATTCTACTATCCACTACTAGGCTTGCCCGGAGCTTATCTTCAAAGACTTGCAAATACAATGGACTCGCTAGTAGGGTACCCATACGAGCCTTATAAAGAAATTGGAAAATTCTCAGCACATGTAGATACAATACTTAACCTGTTGCCAGCAATAGTGATATCACTACTGATAGTGTTAATGGGTAAAGGATCTATCAGAAAGTTTGTAAACGTGTTGAAAAGTTCTAGTAATGTAAAAAGTATCAATGCGAGACTTGTATTCTCTTCAATAGCGTCATGCTTAGATATTCGATTAGAGAAACCTGGAGAATATGTTGTTAATTCAGGTGGGCGTAGTCCAAGTCTAGAGGTTTGTAGAAAAGTCCTTAAGATATGTGATAGAGTTCTCTTAGCCTACCTCTGTATTATTGTTATAATGTGCTTATGTGTATAGATCGAGCTCTTCAATATCCTTCTCGAGCAGATACGAGGGAGCTCTCAGTATTGCTACGTATCCGCCAAATGTGCTTGTCAACATCTTGCTCTCTTCAACACTTGATGGTATGACCTCGAGCTTGATGTTTCTTCTATCACACTCTAGCATGAGCTGCATTATCTCATCCTCACCGACCTCCTCGCTTACGATCACGGTCTGTGCTATTCCATTCTGCACAGCATCCCACACCTTCTCCCTGCCGTACACTATCATGTCAGTCTTCTTGATGGCGTAGTACGTTATGAGCTCCATGAGCTTCTTTGCACGAACGTACTCGTTGTCCTTAATGTGCTTCCAAGCTCTCTTTATTGCCTCCATGACACCGTACTCGTTCGCGCAGCAGGCATCGACTATTGCTATGATCTTCTGCTTTAGCCTATAGTCAAGGTAGTCTGACTTCACGAAGTCCTCCTTTGTTGGTCCTGGACCTGCAATGATTATGCCCTTGAGATCTGGCTCCTTCAGAAATATCCTGTTAGCCTCCTCTGCCACCATCTTATAGAACACGTCTGCTAGATGCTCTATCTGGCGCTTGAATCTCATAGCTGACTGACCTCCAGCATGGTGCTTGCCTGGCACGTAGAACTCCACGGTCTTTGCAACCTCCCAGTAGTTACCTCTGAGCAGTGCAATTACGGCCTCTCCACGCTCAATGACGATTATTCCGTAGGTTGATCCAACGTTGAGCATCTGCTCCAGGATCTCTGTGTGGAACACTTGGTCGCAGATGTACTTGAACGTGTTTATTGGTCTTGGCGGCACAATGATGTACATGACCCAGTCATAGATTCCTGGACTCTTCATAGTGAAGCCAGCAAAGACTGCCAGACCGTTTGGCGGTGCCTTGTTCATTCCCTTCAGCTGGTTAATTATTCGCTCTAGCGCGCCCTGCACGTGCGTTCTCGTGGTCTTGTCCTTGATGTTGCTTGCAATAGCCCACTCTTGCCTAAGCATGTTAACAACATCAGGCATTGGTCGCTCTCCGTTAATGTAAAGGCTTATCAGAGTCGTAGCATATCCTCGATACTTCTTCAGTGCTGATATGAGTACTCTCAGCTCGTTCAGTGACGATATCTCATATACGCCGCTCTTTATTCCATCCAGGTCCCACTACACGCTGTGCCTAGGTCTTAAAATAGGTTTCTCGAGAACTTCAGGAAAACTGCTGTACGTAACGTACTGACCCATCCTCACCTACCTCTATGATTGCGGCAGTGTGACCAGGCACGTATCTGTCAGGACAGATCCTTCGCACAGCCTCAGAGAACGTCCTTCCAGTACAGTGAAGTGGACATATCTTACCGAGACCCCTCATTCTGCAGAACTTGTCTGCAAGCTGCTCAGCATCTCTTGGAGGTAGATTAAACAGATGGAACCCACCTATCAGGAGCAGTATATCCTTCTTGAACTTGCCCATGACAGTCCTGACCATGTGCTCAATCCCAGGATGAGAGCACCCCGTCACAAGTACGACACCTGGACCAACATCGATGACTAGGCACTGCTCAGGAATGAACGATTTCGTGAAGTTAATAGCATACACGTTCTCAGCAACCTTATACTCTTCAGGATTCAGCTCAACCCTACACAGACCAGCAAGTTCTCTAGCAAGCCTAGATGGTGAAGGTAACAGTATCGGAACCTTATGACAGTACTCAACAACATACTCTAGACCACCAGTATGATCACCATGTTCATGAGATATCACACACATCGAGACCTTACTCATGTCAAGTCCAAGAACCTGGAAATTATTACGAAAAACCTCGCTAGATGCACCAGTATCAAAAAGCACAGCTCTATCACCAAGATCAACATATATTGAAAGACCCCACTCACCATACACATCCCTTCTATAAGGACAGTACTCATTATCGACAACAACTACGAGCCTCAGCTTCACGAAGAGAAGATGAGAATTATCCAAGATTAGAATGTTTTGGTGCGGGGGGTGGGATTTGAACCCACGCAGGCCTTCGCCAGCGGGATTTTCACGGGGCGGGTGTGCCCCCCGCCCACGTCCTGAGTGCGGCGGCGGGCATGTACCCGCCGTACCCGCCCCCTTTGGCCAGGCTCGGGCACCCCCGCCCTGTTCAAAAAGGCTAGCTATGGGTTACTTTATAAGCGTTTCGTCAAGCCTAGAAACATGCTAGAGCCAGAGATCACAGTTCTCCTGACAGAGCACAGAATTGAGCATCTCCCAATATTCGAGGAGATAGCGGAGAAGCACGACGTTATAATACTCGAAGAACCATACCCAGACCTAATAAATCAAGTACTCGAGGGAGGACTAGACCTATCAAAATACGTTGAGCTAGTCTACACAGAATTTTCGAAATTCTTAGAGGAACAATACAAAATACTCACAAAACTGCACAAGAGCGGCAAAATAATCTACGCATCAGAACCATACCTAGCACAGCTAGTAAAAATATACAAGCACATAGAGAGGAAAACATTACACGACGCACTAAAACAAGACAAGTTCCTACAATTTGTCCATAATATAGAGAACATAGTTTCAGGAAAACTCCTAGAGTACTACGACGCTGTATCATCTCTAGATTTTGAAAAGGCCGTGAAGGCACTTCTAAACTACGCAAAGGCCGATGCATATAGAATACTAATCAGAGATTTAATGCGAGCAAGTGAGCTCCGCAACATCATAAGATACTATACAGAGAAGGGGTACAGAAAAATACTTGTTGAAGCTGGTCTAATACATGTAGTACTCGTAAAAGCTCTTTCAATATATTTCCCAAACAAGGTACAGGTCATAAACACTAAGAAGTTACTAGCTGAGAGATGCTTACCAGATGCAGATCTTAAAGTACTTGAGTATTCACATCCTGGCTACACTATCACATTTGTCTATCTTGGATTTCTTAATAACTATAATCTAAGAGAATTAGCCGCACGTTGTATCATTTATAACATGCTAATAAGCAAAGAGGAGAAATATCCGACAGAGAGTGATCCTTGTCCTCATCTAAGAGAGGAGTATGGTATATTGAAACTTGTTAGTAGGTTAAGTTTTGACGAGTGTAGGAAACTGTTTGAAAAAGTTATGTTGAAAATGTTGAAAGGATCGACCGAGAGTGATTTTGTCGGTTTTTGAACTATTAGTATGGTGGACAGAAGTCCTCTGGCTTTGGTATCTCCTTTGGTAGGCCCTTTCTCTCTCTAATCTTCATTATTAGGTCAACTAGCATTGACTCTGGCACAGGTGCCCACTTGTAGAACTGTAGACTCCAGAATACTCTACCACTTGCTGCACTTCTCAGCTCGTCGCTCAGTGTGAATGACTCGAGTACAGGTATCTCGCCTCTGATCGTGACCATGTACTCGCCCTGTATCATGTCAATGATCTTTCCTCTGTGCTTCGTTATTACGCCAATGATTGCACCCACGTTCTCAGGCGTTGTCTTTGCGTCAATTAGCAGTATTGGCTCTAGCAGTGTTGGCTTTGCTGCTAGTAGACCAGCAAATATTGCGTTCTTGATTGCTGGCATTATCTGTGCTGGTCCTCTGTGTGCTGGGTCCTCGTGAACTACTGCATCAACTATGACTACCTTCACTCCTCTAATTGGCTCC
>JAMOMD010000003.1 GCA_027068725.1 Thermoproteales archaeon
AATACTTGCTGCAGTATCGATGATTCTTGGAAATGTTGCAGCTCTACTTGCAGAAAAGAGAGAGCATATTCTAGCATTTTCAACAATTGCACAGACAGGTTACGCATTTATTGCACTTGCATGCATGAGCAAGGCCCCCATCTCAATGTGTTTAGCAGTGTTTCTCTATCAGATAATTGCGTCTGCAATAGCTAAGTACCTGCTCTTTCTAGCAATACCAACAAGGTACGAAGTATACACAAGGACTAGCGTACTTATTGGTGCTCTATCACTAATTGGAATACCACCAACACTAGGCTTCTGGCCTAAGTTATTCCTATTCTTGCTAGCTCTCTACTCAGGACAGCTCTGGCTAGCAATACTACTAATCATAAATACTGCAATATCCGTACCATACTATATTAGACTCTATAGAATGTATAGTACAAATCCTAGTCCTCACATATGTTCGAGATTAATAAGCGGAATAGTAATAACATGTGCACTGATGCTAATAATTCTAGGAGTAGCTTATCCGACAGGAATATTGAAAATGCTTGGAACTATGCTTCTCAAGTACTCGATTATAAAGACATACCACATTTTGAATAAATAAGAAGACTAATCTATCCAGTAGTAGTGAGAAATCTCTCTATCAAGTACTGGATCGTATAGCTCAACTTCGAAATACTCACTTACTCTAATCTCTCCCTTAAGTGTTGGTATAGTGCCTGAGAATATTACAATGTTCCTAAGTTCTTGCACAACTTCACTTACCTGTTCTAGAAGTTTCTCCGGTCTAAGAAGTAGCTTAAGTGGTCCCTCTTGATATGGTATCTTTGTGCTATCTTCCAGTATCCAGCTCCTGAGTATTAGACTATCCCAGTGATCTTGAACTTCCTCTATTGGCCATGCTCTTCTAGCAACGACCTTAGGATACATGTGCTTTCCTGCAAGTACATTACAGCGCTCTGCCTCCCTATCTGTATGGTCGCTGCCTACTGTAACAAATATCTCGTCCTCGTTCTTTACTAGAAGAACGTACTCTACTTCTCCTGTATGGAAGTCTGAAATTTTCTTAATGTAGTTGCTTGTCGTCACTAGGTAGGGCTGTAGTCTGTACATTTCAGGTATCTGTCTCGGTCTTATTCCTAGCTTAGCAAGTTCCTGCTCTTGCTTCTTTATTACGTCTAGATCTCTTCCAGTCCAGGAGAACAGTATTAGCTCATTAACAGCAATCTCCATGTCGCGCTCATTTCCATTCTTATACTCGACTACTACATTCAATCTATGCATACCCCTTGAGTTAGGATTTTAGAGGACTAAAACGTTTTTAATAATTCCACAGTGTGTCCACATGTGCACATTTTAGCAACTGCCGATATTCACTCGCCAAAGTACTTACACAAATTTTGTGATATTCTACAGAAGCACGCGAGCACACTAGAGAGCGTTGATCTCGTCATTATTGCAGGCGATCTAATGCATAAGGGCAGCATCTCAGGACTTCAAGAACTTGATAGTGTGCTAGACAAGTTTCTACATAATAACGTGAAGGTACTTGCCTGTCCGGGAAATGAAGATTTTGAGGAAGTTCTTGCAAAGGTAAAGAATTTGAAGAGAATAAAAATTCTCGAAGATTCTCTCGAAGAGGCTTTGATTAATAATGTTAGGGTTGGTGCATATTTTACGAGAGGTGTTCTCGATAAACCAACAATATGGCAGAAAAGACATATAAAGAATATTGATGAAATATACAGACAAAGATTAGAGAAAATGAAAAATGCAATAGTATTAATGTCGCAGAAATATGATGTGCCAATACTAGTCTCTCACTATGCAGTTACTTATCAGCTATTAGAGGGAGAGGATCCGAAAATATGGCCTCACCTGGGTACCTGCAGGTTAGATGATGTACTTCAGAAATATAAAGTACTTGTCATTCATGGTCATGCACACAATTCTACTAGAAGATTTGCAGTATTTGGCAGTAGCTATCTAGTGAACGTGTCTTTACCCGGCAGAGACTCCGCATACTTGATAGAAGTTGATGATGGTCTGCACAGTGTGAGAGTCTTTGAGCTTAGGTCTAGTGGAGAAAAGGTCATGCTTGAGCCATGCATGGTTGCTGAGTCTAAGCAGCAGGCTAGGACTAGGAGATCAATAATCGATTTCCTACAGTGATTATGGTGGATCTATTTGAGCTTGCTCAGATTCCGCTAACATTTCTTCTGGCTGATGTGTATGCTCTACTTCAGATTTGTAAGAAAGTTGCTAGTGGACAAGTTATGGCTGTTCAATACCTAGTTAATGCACTTGAGTTTCATGTAAACAAGTTGAGAAACTTCACGAATGTTCTCGCGAACAAAGGCGTGGTTGAAGATCTTGCGAGAATTCTAGGAAAGTTATCGAGTACTCTAGAACGTTACGTTGATCTACTTAGAGATTTGTACATTAGAGGTAGAGATCGTGAAGTAAGGAGAGGAACGTTTGAGTTAATAATTTTATTATTTAAGGAGCGTGAGATTCTGAGGGAGGTTGAAGATAGATTATTCAAGTTTTTTAAGCATGACCTCGTGAGTGTCCCCTAATATTTTAATACTGCACTCATGCACGAGTTATGAATGTCTAATGAGGGAGACCTTCTTTCTCAGTTTCCAAAATCTGTGAAGAGCGTGATCAATTATTTAATAATTGAACATGTAATAAATGGTCGAGCCTTTGTCCCCTTCTCTGACATTGTGAGAGGCACTGGTCTATCATCTAAGACTGTCAGGAAGGTCTTGAAGTACTTGAAGGAGAAGAATCTTCTGAAAACAGTTGTTGACGTTACTAATAGCCGGAGAATACTGTACTCTCTTGCATTAAACAACATTAGAGGAATAACTTCACAATACTGCTCTCTTTCTCCAGGTCTCTACCTTATCGATATTGGTGTTGGCCTTCCGCAGTACCTTTCCCTCAAGACCATACGTCTCCTGAGATATGCAGACTATATACTATACACCTGTAGTGTGCCTCAGAAGATTCTCGACCTTGCCTATGCTAATATTGTAGAAAGAATTGATACTCCAAATATTGATCTTCGAACGGTAGTATCTTCAAGCGGAATTCGTGTAATATTGTTTGACGCTATTTTAGATGTAGAGATTACTGACAAGCTGGAGAAGGTTCTAGATGGTTGTCTAAGGCAGGTTGACGTTCATTTTATATCTAATGTATCTCCAATAGATATTGCTTATAAGATGTGTAGAACAGGTATGAGAAAGAAGCTTAGATTTAGGAGAGATAATGGTATTGAAATACTGATTACACCATGTTTGAAACATGAGAATGTACAGTACTCAAATATTATCAAATGCATAACTGTTAGAGATGGTGAAGGTCTCGTTCAAGATTGCTGTCTAGAGAATGGATGTGACGAGTGCATGTACGTGATATATCTAAAGTATTAGTATACGCGACAGGCTGTTAAAGCATGTAAACCCTTGCGTCGCATATCACATTGTCGATGAGAGTTATCAGGAAGGAACCAGTATTTGAGGGACGCGTCGTTAGACTGTTCAAGTACTTTATTGAGACTCCTGAAGGTGAGCAAGTTAGGGAAGTAATTGAGCATCGCGGTGCTGTTGCTATGCTAGCCTTTGTTAGAGATAATGTGATACTGCTTGAATATAGGTACAGACCTGCGCTGGACAGGGAGATATACGAGCTTCCTGCAGGTATTCTCAAGCCAGGAGAGGACATTGTAAAATGTGCTAAGAGAGAGCTTCTCGAGGAGACAGGTTACGAGGCTGAGGAAGTTGAGCCACTGATAAGCTTCTACCCAACTCCTGGATATACTAACGAGATGATACATGTTGTAGTGATGAGGAAACTGAAGTATGTTGGGAAGCCTCAGGCTGAGATGAGTCCTGAAGAGAAGTACATGAAGATTGTTGAAGTATCTATTGACGATGCTGTCGAGATGATTAAGCGTGGCGAGATTGTTGATGGTAAGACCATCATAGGCATACTTGCGTACAAGATGCTCAGGGGCTAGGGAGAGATCAGTGCTGCAATGGTTCCTCACCTAGTCAGTGAGGGGACCACATCATCATTTTCATTTGATAACATGCTGAGAGTCCTATTAATATCTCATGTTCCTCTTCCTGATAGCTTGGTCGAGTACATTGAAGATGTGTTAAATAGAATTGTTCCAACAGAAGTTGATATCGCTGTAATGGCAGATCTCTTAGAAATAGCAGAAGAGTTCCTAGATCCAGCTCGTGGTCAAGTAAATGCAGAGAAACTACTTGAATATCTTAGAGAGAGTACAGGTCCTCTTGACTTTCTAGAAAAGCATGTGTACGTGATTGATGTTGATGCATATGTGCCTAGGCTCAATTTTGTATTTGGAATAGCTGAAATGTGTGGGAATATTGCTATAGTATTTACAAGAAGGTTGAGACCAGAGTTCTGGAGTGGTGTTATTCCACAAGTGATAGATCGCCCTCCAGAGTTGCTATTTCTTGAAAGGTTAGAAAAAGAGATTCTTCATGAGCTTGGGCATACACTATGTTTAGAACATTGTTCAAATAGGAAATGTGTAATGTCGTTCTCAAATACCATACTTGACGTAGATGCGAAAGAAGCGGACTACTGCAGATACTGTAGTGAGAAGATTAGGGCAGCTATCACGTGGAGAAAGTTCTAAAATCGTTAAAGTTGGC
>JAMOMD010000004.1 GCA_027068725.1 Thermoproteales archaeon
TTAAGTAAGTTGAGAATACCGATTATCGTGTATGGTTATTGTGCTAGGCATTGAATCTACTGCACACACGTTCGGTGTTGGAATTGCATCTGACGAGGGTACAATATATGCTAATGTTAATGATACATACACTCCTCCTGCAGGATGGGGAATACATCCTAGAGAAGCCGCGGAACATCACGTCACTGTTGCTCCTCGTGTGCTAGAGAAAGCACTGAGTCAGGCTAGGATGACTATGAAGGACATTGATGCAATAGCATTCTCTCAAGGTCCTGGCCTAGGCCCTGCGCTTCGTGTTGGTGCAACTGTTGCTCGTGCACTAGCTGTGAAGTACGATAAGCCTCTCGTTCCTGTTCATCACGGTGTTGCACATATAGAGATTGCGAAACTAGTGTCAGGATTCGTTGATCCACTAGTTGTGCTAATATCCGGTGGACACACGATGATTCTAGCATACTCGGATGGTTACTACAGAGTATTTGGCGAGACGTTAGACATAACCATAGGAAACTGCCTTGACATGTTTGCTCGTCACCTAGGCTTGTCCATGCCTGGCGTGCCAAAAGTTGAGGAACTCGCGAGACGTGGCAAGAACTACATACCTATGCCCTACACTGTCATAGGTCAAGATCTCTCCTTTTCAGGACTCCTGACCTACGCTCTCAAGCTTCTAAAAGAGGGCTATCCTATTGAAGATGTCTCACTTAGTCTAGTAGAGACTGCGTACTACATGCTTGCTGAAGTTACAGAAAGAGCACTGGCTGCTACAAAGAAATCGGAATTACTTGTAACAGGAGGTGTTGCAAGAAGTAAAAGACTGAGAGAAATATTCGGCATCATTGCAGAGGACTTCAATGTTAGACTAGCCTTCGTTACTGACGAGTATGCGGGAGATAATGGTGCAATGATAGCTTTCACAGGTGCGCTAGCATACAGGTGTGGAATAAGGATTGAAGTAGAAAATAGTACTATTAGACAGTGTTGGAGAATAGATACTGTACCTGTTCCATGGGTAGAACTAATCAAACGTGGCGACATTAAGCTTAAATTCGTAAAGAAGTATAGCTAACTAACGAGTGATCGTTAAGATACTGTACTTTGGCAGGAGGAGAATTTTAGACAAATTAAGAAGCATAGTGTTTGATACAGTCGAAATAAGGTTCTTAGAAGACGAGAAGGATTTTGAGAGAAACCCAGAAGCAATCCTACTACTAGACAAGGCTACAATATCCCTCTTGAGAGACTTGAGAAAAGGCAGAGTGTATAGGAAGTATCTGTCAGAGGATCTTGACGAGGTAGATTTTGCAATAATACTTACCGACGTTATTAGTAAGATAACTCTCTGCAGAGATATTGTCGTCGGTGTAGATCCTGGTGAAGAAACGTCCGGAGTTGCCATAATTCACTGTCAAGTACCGACAATACACCTGATGTTAAGTAAAGGAAAGCTAGCTAGGTTACTGAAGGCTCTCGCGGTTCTTGCAGAGGAGTCTAAGCTCAACCTCAGGGTATGTGTTGGAATTGGAAACAGGAAAAGTCCTGAACGTGATCTAACGTTGAAACTTATCTTATCGATAAGTAGAGATGTGCCAATATATCTTATAGATGAAGAACGTACAAAGTATAGACGTAGCATATATAGAACAGCGAGAAAGTTAAGAAATGTTCTTCCTGACGAGTTTGATGCTGTCGTATATGCATTATCAATAGAGGAGGGTATAAGGTTCGTGCTCTAGCATTATTCTTTAAACTGGAACTAGGGGACACAGCCTAGAATGCCCATTATTATAAAGTGCATAAGCTGTGGCTTCGTATTCTACGAGGGTAAGGAACTGAAAAGCATAGATGACGTTCTTAAAAAGTGGGACTACAGATGTCCCTGCTGCCTTAGTACATTAAAATCGAAAATCTACGGCTATAAGACGGATCTTGTACATGGCCAAGACGAAACCGAGAGCGAGTCAGACACTTCAGGAGCTGAACAGGATAGAGAAGTTACATAACGTACTTGGAGTAGCTTCTCTCGTAGTTTCCTTAGCAGCACTTTTTGTACTTGGCCTCTATGAGAGGTTACTGAGATTATTACAGTTTGGCTGGTTCTTAGCGGCATACGACCCATACATAAGATACTATCTTGCGAAACTGCTAGTTCAGGACGGAATAGCACGCGGCATGTTATGGTGGGTTAGTGGTGGGCTTGCTAAGTACTTATCTCATAGTGTTATAGAGAATTTCAGAATAATTGTACAGGGAGGACATACATACTTTACACAGTTCTGGTATCCGTACTTTGTAAACTGGGCAAAGGTACTATCTCCTGGAACGTCCCTCCTTGGTGCAATATTTTTTGAATTATTCGGAGGACTGTTTCATAACAATCTATATCAGGCAGTGATAGTGTCTCCATGCGTATTTAATGCACTGGCAGTACTATCAATTGCTTACCTGACGTGGCGTCTCTGCAGTAATAAGGAAGTAAGAAAGTGGTGTGCTTTACTTGCTGCTGTATGGGCCGGCTTGTCTATACTATTTGTGCAGCGTAGCTTATCTGGATGGTTTGATGACGTGCCATTCTTCCAGTTCTTTGCTCCACTTGGTGTAGCTCTATTTCTAGAATCCTACTACAGGAAAGGTCCCATAAGGATACTTTTCCTGATATTGTCCGCCCTAGTCAATGGCTTCACTGTGTGGATATGGGGTGCGTATGTCTATCTGTGGAACATCTATGGACTGATAGCAATAATAGTATCACTGTACGTGATACTCCGTGAACGACCAGACATTATTGACCCAAAGAGATTCTTCGTATCGTACCTAGCAGTCTATGTAGGATTTTCCTCATTCATACTAGCAACACCTAGATACGCTGTACACGCTCTAATATCAGGAACAAGTCTGGTACCTCACGTTGGCTTACTTGCAAGCATAGTAATGTTACTAGCCTACACTGTCTTAAGGCCAAAGCTTGGAACAATAAAGAAGATCGTTGGTGTAGCTTCAGTCGTTATAGCTCTCTCACTTTTCACTGGTTTTGCTCTATCAGTCACAGGTGTGCTTCCCGTCAAGGTGTTTAAGATAGGTGGAAGACTTCTAGCAATAGTAGCACCATTAGTAAGATCACCGCTCGTCCAGAGCGTAGCTGAGCACTCCTACGTCAGTCCAGGCTACGTGTACACAACCACGAGACTCATGGCTCTTGCTATTGTTCCATCGCTGGTCGCATCGATAATTCAGCCATCCTTAGCATCGATACTACTATTGACATCAACAGTATTCGCAGCCTACTTCACATCATCAATGACGTACGTGCTCATGTTAGCTGCTGTGGTATTTGTGCCAGCCGCTGTGTACTCTATAGACCTGATTACACGCCTTAGATCTAGGATTATTGCAGCTGTTCTGGCACTTGCCGTTTGTATTCTAGTTACAGTATCTGCAATACTCACAGCACAGGTTGGTGCAGCTGCCGCAAAGTCGATATATCCAACAATAATCCCAGGAGGACTGAACGACTGGATCTATAGTCTAGAGTGGCTGAAGTACAAGACTCCAATAAATGCAACAGTTCTCAGCTGGTGGGACTATGGCTACTTGACAACAGTCATAGGAAATAGAACAAGTCTTGCGGATAACTCGACAATAAACACGACACAGATAGCAACGATTGCACGATTCTTCCTTACAAGATCTTGAAAGACCTAGGCTACCCGAAGTACGTCTTAGTCTACGGTCCATATATTGTGAGAGAGTATGCTCCAAGTCCAATGATTGCGTACTGCGTAGGCATACCTGTACCCCTAGGAGACTTTCCGAAGAGTTACTGGATGGCTAGAATCGCAGGATATAACGACACATACATATACACACACTTCCTATGTGCGTACAGGATAAGGAAAGTCAGGATTGGAACCGCAATATATCAGGAAGAGGTACCCAACATAATAACATACGGAAAGTATGTAACGAGAATAGTCGTACCATGGTCTCTCAACTACACATTATACAACCTGCTTTTCAATCCACTAGTACTAATAAACTCGCCACAATGCGCTGGCTCGCCAATGTGGGTATTTGAAAAGGGAACCGTGCTAATAAGGTCAAAGAATGCGTACCAGATAACAGAGAAACTACCATTCTACGAAGGACACCTAGTACAGCCAGTACCACTACCATCGTGGATTAAACTAGTATACGAGCCCTATGGAAGAGATGTTGCAGGATGGGTATTGATATACGAAATAAACTACACTAGCCTAATGAAAACATTATCAAAATCAAAGTAATAATAAAAATTCTCAAGTTAAAGTAGAAAACTATTGTTGAGAAGTTTCTACAGTTTCTACCTGTTGTTCACTTGTCTGCTGTTTTGCTAACAGGAACTTCTCAACTACCTTATTTTTGATATCATCAGGAACTGGAAGCTGGCCCGAGAGAATCTTCATACACATCCTATATATGAAGTACCTATCATCTGGAGAATACTTTGGCGGATGAGGGTTCTCGACTTCTCCACCACAGTAAGGACAGCGGTCTTTCCTTAGCGTATAGCGTCCACACTTTTTGCATCTTCTAAGGATTGCCTGAATCATGTCAAATATACGCTATGTTATTCTAGTAAATGAAGCTTCTCCTCCTCTCTTCTTAGCCTCGTCTATTATGAAGGCTGAGACTTCTTGCAATATCTGATCCAGCAACTTTGGATCCTTTCCTGTAAGATCTATTCTATATCTTGGTGGACCCACTGCATATATCTTATACTTTATTCCCAGCTTTCCATACTTTTCCTCAATAAGCTTCTTCGCCTTTATGAGTATATCCTTTATATGATCAACACCGTCAGGTCTAAGATTTATCATTCTAATCATGCCAGATAATGTAACTTCAGGTATCTCTATATGTTCTTTAGCAACCTCAACAAGTACGTTAAATACATTATCAGGAATATCCTTAAGAATCCTTCTCACTTCATCTATATTTCCACGAGCTAATTCTTCGAATCCTTTCAACATATCTCCATAAATATCCTCAAATCTATAGCCAACTTTCTCTAGAAGCTCTGTTAAGGGTATACCAACTTTCTGAGATACTATCTCAAGAAGCTTAACTGCACGTACTGTCCTCTTCCACTTAAGGAACTTCTCTTTCTTTTCTTCGTCCCTTACTTTTCTTAACGATACGTCTACAAGCTTCCTCTTAGGGTCTACTCTTATTACTCTAAACACAGCCTTCTGACCCGGCTTCAAGTAATCCTTGATGCTGTGAAACCATGACTGAACAATTTCGTTTATTGGAGCATAAGCCTCGAGGCCACCATACTCATCAAGCATTATGTATGCTCCATGATCGATAATCTTAGTTACTGTACCGACAACAAGCTCTCCGACATCAGGTAGCTCTTTCCTAGCAATACGTACAGGGACAAGAAGCTGAGGCTCCTTCTCCTTTGACTTCTTTGAGGAACTACTCATACTCTCTCACTATTGTTGCAAGTATTTGCGCCTTTCCACCAGTGGGTACTGCTAGAACACTACCACATACTAGGCAACGCACTACTATTGATGCATGCGAGAATATTATCTGTTCATTTCCACAGTTTGGACAGCGTACACGCAGGAACTTTGACTTAGGTCTTGGAATAAGTACATCACGCCATCTCTGTGGCATAGCGTGTGGAGATGATATGGTCTGTTAAAAAGCCTTACTTAAACTAGCGAGAACTAGAGGAAGAACCTTACTTCTTGACTTCTACTAACTCAAGCCTCTTTAGTCTGCCAATGCTCCTGACCTGTATGTATCCACATACTCTGCACTGAAGTTTCACGGCTATCTTCTTTGTAGTCTTAGCAAATCTCTTCTGCTTCGGCTTTCTGCTCGATCCATAGCCTTTGCACTTTCTCTCGTATCTTCTCTGTCCTTCTGCTAGCGTTCTTCTCTTTCCGTGGTGGTATATTGATACCGAGTGCTCCGTATGTGCATTACATCTCGGACAGTATGTCCTTATTACCTTAGGGAACTTCATGACTAGCCAACCCTTAAGCTCGCTAGCTTAAAAGCTTTCACACTACTGCTGAGGATAGTGCACGTCTACAATGCCTTTTCTCTTAAGCTCATTAGCATCATCTAAGGGTAAACTCACAACATCAAACTTTGAGAAAGGACCCAGCGTGAGCATAAGTGTTGAGTGAAGTGCTGGAAACATGTCCTTGAACACCACTATCGCAAGACTTTCTGTCGGAACTTGCTGCATAACTTCCTGAACTTGCTGTGCCTTCTTCACTTCGCGTAACTTCTCGATTGTAAGTTTCTCAAATATTGATACTATCTTTCGCTCTTCACTATACAGCAATTTACGTGGAATATCCTCACCCTCAGATATTTTCTGTAAAATTTTCAGAAGTCTTCTTTGTATAAGCACAACTATCGCATTCCTAATAACTTTCAACTTCTCCTCGCTTATCTCCGAGGGATCGAGCTCCCTTATGATAGTCTCAACAAGCTCAGCATAAGAAGTTGCGAGAGGCTGTAGGAGAGTCTCGGTCTCTACTTCTCTTATTGCGAGCTTAGATAATTGGTCAAGTATTTTCTCAACTTTCATCAACAAGGCAAGCCAATCCTCTTCTTATTAAATAGATTCCTAGAAACGTCGGGACCTTAACGGGTTCGTCAAGACGCACATCAACAGTGTATCCCATGATGTTTGGCGCATCTACTTTCCTTAGAAATAGTATTTTAAGCATGCCCTTCCTGAAGTTGCGAGGAATAGCTAACTTCAGAACATGTTCTGCTCCTTGTTCAAGATCCAGTCTAGACACCTGAGCTACTCTTAGACCTGTCTTGCCGTGTAGTGAGTTTGGTATACGTATGAGTCTCTTAACGTCTAATGTGACAACCTCGTCTACGTTTATCTTAAGTTCCTGTTCAATACTCAATTTTTTCAACTTCTCTAACTGAGCTTTTCTTAACTTTCTCAACTTAAATGTTCTATCTTTTATGTCTTGAAGCTCCTTATCATCAAGAAGCTTCTCGATAGCTCTCCAAATTCTTCCACCAATGCCCGGCATACCAGGAGCAGGTATGAATCTGCCCTTCATATCAACATACCTAGAAACATCAAACAGCCTAGCATGTAGAAATTCAACAATTTCTCTCCTCTCCTCCTGTCCAAGCTCTTTAACAACATCAGATTCTACATGAACATGAAAACCTCTATGACCAGAAAATGTTATACGTAACTCATTTTTCCCAATTCCAAACTCATGCTCTAGAACATCAATAAGTTTCAAAGTTTCCTGAACAGCATCTTCTAGACACTCTACAGTTATGACTCCTACATTCTTTGCAACTTCACAGTTCTGAGTATTCAAATGATCAGCATCTATATCAAATACAAGATCCGCACCTTTCCAGCCTTTAGCTTCCATAGAAGGATCATTAGGTCTCTCATAGTATGCAGTGCTGTAATATATGTGTCCTGGAACTTTTTGCAGTATGAATTTTGTTAAGTCTTCTATAGTCTTAAATGCTAGATGTCTAATCATTACTTCCTTGTCCAGGGGCTGTATAGCAATCTCTCTCTGCTCTATAGAAGGTACAATGAGTGGCTCGTCAGGATTCTTATAGTATAGTTTGAAGAGTGTTCTTAGTAGTCTTACTTCACTACTTAGTTTTGATGTAGAGTTCGTGTTAGGACACATTAGAATCTACTATTAGTCTAGCATTGGTGCTATATAGTATGTCAGTTTGCCACCCATTGGAATTTCAAATGTTAGTGCAATTGGTTTAGATGTTGCGAATTCTATTACTGCAATATCGCTAACTCTGTATGCTTTTGATACAATATCTGCAAGATAGTCTAGGCTATATCTTGCAGCTGCTGGCTCTTTCAGGTCATACTCGAACATGGCCTCGCTTTCTCTCTCGAACTTTACCTCTAGGTCTCCTCTATCGCTCGAGGCAGTTATGTAGAGACCATCTTCCTTTGCTTCAAATTTCACGGAGTCTGCAAGTATATCAGCATCCTTCATGGCTTCTCTCAGGGCGTCACTTGCGACTTTTGCTGTTACGGTGAACACGACCTTAGGTGTTGGTAGCTGCTCTACAGGCACGTCAATTATTGGTAACATTACTGCACGTGTTGCCTTTCCAATTAGCTTAACCTTGAGCTTACCCTCAGCTACCTCTAGGGCAATTCTATCGCCCTTCTTTACCCTCTTCAGAATCTTCTTTAGATCACTGAAGTTGACTCCTACCCTAACCTCTTCAGGAAGGTCTGATGGATACTCCTCAAATGCTTCACGTGGTATGAAGAGGTCTATTAGAGCACTTCTCGACGAGTCTATTGCACGTAGTTTTAGCCCCTCGTTAGTTATAGTGAAAGCCGCCTCTTCCAATAGTACAGCTATCGATTCTACAATGTACACAAACTCCTTAGCATCCGAGTAGAGCATCTTTATTGGCGTGGACATCGAGAAATGGTCTCATCGCGATATTTTATTTCCTTGGCCTTAGATAGTCGATATTGCGGGAGTAATTAAGTTGCTTCGTTCTTTTCTCTCTGTTACTCGTACTCTCTCCAAGTGTATCCACATCTAGTACACTTGTAGAATCTTGTTGGAGGCTCGTCTGCTGCACGTGTCTGCTGGATCCAGTAGTATGCCTCTTCGTTGCCACACTTTGGACATATGACTCTTGTCTTTGGTAGCTGCTGCGTCTCCTCCTTTATGACCACTGGCGTATCTGTGGGCTTTCTCTCTATTACAGTCTTTACTGATAGTGACACTCCTGTAGCATCCTCCTCGTATCCGCACTTTGGACATTTCAGGACGCTCTTGTTCTGAACCTTGACAGGTCGCATTAGAGTCCTGCACTTTGGACAGAACTTTAGTGACATTGCCAATCATCTACATTAGAAACGCTTATAAGTCAATCGTCGTCGCGTGGGTGGGGGACAAGTTGGTCAGCGTCAAGGATGTACCTGCAGATAGGCTGATAGCGCGCCTAGCGGAGTACCTGAAGACTTTACCTCAGGTTAAGCCGCCTCCCTGGGCTATATTCGTGAAGACTGGAGCAAACAAGGAGAGACCACCAATGCAGAGCGACTGGTGGTACTATCGTGCAGCTGCAATACTCAGGAAGCTTTATCTATACGGACCTGTAGGAATTGAAAGACTCAGAACAGCCTTTGGCTATAGAGCAAAGATAGGCTCAGGTTACAAGCCGGAGAGATTCAGAAAGGCAGGAGGTGCAATAATAAGAAAGATACTACAGCAACTTGAGGCTGCTGGTCTAGTGAGGAAGGTGCCAAAGAAAGGCAGGGAGCTCACACCTGAAGGAAGAAGATTACTCGATAAGCTTGCTTACGAGATTCTGAAGGAGATGGTTAAGGAAAGACCTGAGCTAATGAAATACCTAGTACCAAAGCCTGCATCACAGCCCACTTCTGGCTCAAGCTCCTAAGTCGTTAATGAAAGGTTAAATACTCACTATCTTCTTCTCACAACAAGATCAGACATGGCGTACGTACCATCAGACGAGGTTCCTAGCAGGGACACTGCTCTCACAGACGAGGAACTTGAAGAAATAAAGAAACGTAAAATGATGGAACTTCAGAAGAGGCTAGAAGAAGAGCGTAGACGTGCAGAACTTGCTGCGCAAAGGCGTGCAATTCTCAACGTGATTCTCACACCCGAGGCACGTGCAAGACTTGACAACCTTAGACTGGTAAAGCCTGAGCTTGTTGAAGCACTGGAGAATCAGTTAATTGCACTTGCACAATCAGGTAGGATTAAGGTGCCTATAACAGACGAGGAACTGAAGAGAATACTAGAAGAGATCTACAGGAGAACACACCGTGAGATCAGGATCCGCTTCAAGTAAACTAAACTTTATAATATCGGCCTAGAGGGGAAGCAGACAGTATGGCACGCAATAAGCCACTCGGAAAGAAGCTAAGACTAGCCTCTGCACTGAAGTCTAATAGACTTCCTCCTCCCTGGGTTATTGTAAAAACTAAGAGAAGAGTAACGTACTCGCCTGCTAAGAGACACTGGAGAAGAGTTAAGCTTAAAGCATAAGATATTAAGCGTGGTAGACCATGTCTCAGTCAGGTAAGGTAGTTCTAGAACGCATATACACAATAAACCTTAGAAGAACTAGAGAAGTATCTAGAACAAAGAGAGCGCCATACGCAATTAGGCTAATCAGGAAATTCGTTGCAAGACACATGCATGTTGAACCTTCGCAAGTGAAGATACATAATGAGGTTAACGAGAAGATTTGGGAGAGAAGTATCGAGAAGCCACCAAGAAGAATAAAGGTACGTGTAGTAAAGTACGAAGATGGCACAGTATGGGTCTACTTATACAAGGAAGAGAAGCCTCAGGAGAAGCCCACCGAGGAGGCGAAGGCACAGCAATAATGACTTAAAAAATTAGGAAAAGATCACCTACCTAGCATTCACGATGGCGCGTAGATACGAGGTAGTTCCTATATCAATCTACGGTTCTCCTATAATTGGTGCATACATATTTACTAATAACAAGTACACATTCATTCCTCCTGAAGCTCCTCAAAAACTTGATAACATAATAAAGTCTGCACTTGATACAGAAATTGTTAGAATAACAATAGGAAAATCACCTCTCGTTGGCATCTTTATAGCAGGTAATGATAATGGAATAATTGTACCGGAAATGATAACAGAAGACGAGCTTAGCATACTAAAATCTCTAAAGGATATAAACATAGCAGTCATAAAGACTAAATACACAGCAATAAATAATCTTATACTGACAAATGATAAGTACACCTTAGTGTCACCAATTTTAGAAAAAGAGAATATAAAAATAATACAGGACACGTTAGGGACAGAAGTTGTAGTTGATACTATATGTGACTCTTACCTAGTAGGATCATTAGCTGTTGCAAATAGTAGGGGAGTACTTGTTAGTGCAGATGCAAAAGAAGATGACATTAAGAAACTTAGAGATATATTCAAGTTACCTGTAGACGTTGGTACAGTTAATCGTGGAAGAACAATGATTAGAAGTGGACTTGTCGCTAACGATAAGGGTGCACTTGTAGGAGACGATACTACAGGTTTTGAAATTGTGCGCATAATACAGGTTCTTGGTTACGAATAAGGTAGTATTCTTTATTTTCAACTTATTCTAGTAATTGCGATATGAACCATTCTTTTCTGAAAGGTATCAAATCTTCGTATCGCTGACCTACGCCTAGGAAGTAGATCGGCTTCTTTAACACTACAAGGAATGTTAGTATAGAACCTCCTTTTGGATACGCGTCAACTTTCGTTATTATTAATCCATCTATGTTAACATATTTTGAATAAGTTTTCGCAACTTCTAAGGCTTCATTCCCTAATAATGCGTCCGCGACAAATATTGACAGATCAGGTTCTGCTACTCTGTAAATTTTTCTTAATTCGTCCATTAGATTTACATCTGTGTGCATTCTACCTGCAGTGTCTATTAAGACGAAATCGATTCCTTTAGACTCGGCATGAGCTATGGCATCGTGTATTACTGCTGCCGGGTCTGCGCCATACCTGTGTTTTATTACTCTTATTCCAAGTCTTTTACCATGTTCTTCTAACTGTTCTATAGCTCCTGCTCGGAAGGTATCGGCTGCAGCAAATACAACACTATATCCAAGTTTCTGTAATAGATAGCCGATTTTTGCTATTGTTGTTGTTTTACCGTATCCATTAGGTCCTAGAAATAGTAACACTACTGGACTTCTTTCTTCATGAATTTTCTTAACAAGCTCGACAAAGTCTACGTCAGGAACATCTTCAATTGTTTTTAGAAGGGCTCTCTTTATTGCTTCTCTTATTATTTTCTCTTTGTCTGCTCCAAATCTTGGAATTTTCAGAGATAGAAGCTCCTGTTTAACATTCTCAGTTATAAGTTCTGAAACTTCTACAGCAACGTCGCATTCTACTAACTTTACGAATAAGTCTTCGCACAATTTTGTTACCTTGTCCTCACTAAGTTTTGTGTATGCGATAGCCTCAGTTACACGTTGTGCAATTCTTGCAAATATTCCAGGTTTCTTCTCCTCAACCTCGGGTACTGGCTGTTGTACCTGCGTGGATATTGCTGGTTTTTCGACTGCCTCCTTTTCAGGTGCCTTAACTTCGACCTTGATCTCGACTCTGGGTGCTGTAGTCTC
Source organism: Thermoproteales archaeon (assembly GCA_027068725.1). GTDB lineage: Archaea > Thermoproteota > Thermoprotei > Thermoproteales > Thermocladiaceae > JAADER01. Next base: position 12,193 of record JAMOMD010000004.1, read on the forward strand.
TACTTGGGTAGTTTCTTGTTGTGAGACTTCAGTAACTTGTTCTGTGACTGTTTGTACAGAAGTAGTCTGTGGGGTAGGTTTCTCTTCCTTCTCCTCTCCCTTGAAGAACGAGAGTATGCTCTGTGTAAAGCTCTTGAAGGCTTCTTTTAGCTTCTTGAACATTTGAGCGAGTTAGAGAGAAGGGGTGTTATAAGGAGAAGCCTAAGCTTTGGCTTCGCCCTTTGCTTCTGCTCTCTTTGCCTCGGCTGCTGAGGAGTATATCACTGCCAACAACTGTCTTAGGTATTCTACTCGTCTAAGGGTCTCGGCAAGTCTTAGCTCAAGTCTTGATTTGACGTCTTCTAGCTCCTTTATTTTCTTGTCAATAAAATCAAGTGCCGAGTTTGGACTCATTTCCACAACATACTGAGAGCCAACCCTGACGAGGATCTTCTCGGCCGTGTCTACCTTGACTTTAAGGAATATTCCTCCGCCAATAGCTGCGTAACTATCCTCTAGTTTCTGTCCGTCTGCAAGCATTTTTACGAGGTTTCTAGCAGCCTTAAGCTCGTTTATTGAAGTTGTTAGAATTGCTATGTCCTGTCTTATAGCTTGTGCAAGTCCTTCAAGAGCCTCAAGCTCCTCTACTATTCTCGCAAGATCTTGCTCTGTTATTACTATTCTCTGAGGAGCACGTTCGGCCATTGACATAGTTTCACTCATTTAGAACTTTACAACCTTATCAAGAGCCACCAGCTGTTGTATTTCTGGTTTAGCTTCCTCTGGACTTATCTGCCTTATCTCGAGTATTCTAATGAACTGTCTTGGAAGTTTATGCCTGCTTCCTAGTAGAGAGTATACGCGCTCAATTACCTCAGGTACCTTTGTTGCAGTTAAGTCTATTCTGAATTTCTGCCACTGGTTCTTTATTCGCATCATTCCGATTACTCTATATACTTTGACACTCATTTCGTAGCTGAGCCACAGTGTCAGATTATTAAGTTTGCGATAAGGCCGCAGTAACGCTTTATAGATTAGGTCATCGCTACCTACCGCAACAGAGAATGAGCAAGGCTGTCCTGAGCAAGCAAGCTGCAGTACTGCAGGAAGTAAAGAAGAGAACGCCTAGTAAGGTGCGGGCTATAGTTGACAAGCTTGTGCACTACTTTAAACTAATGATTTGGATACTCTCATCAGCGCAGAAGCCTACGAGAGATCAGCTTAGGACAAGCTCGAGAATGACCTTGATTATGATCCTGACCGTGGGAACGTACGCTTTCGTGTTCTCTCTCTTGAGATATGTAGTGTTTGGAGGACACTTTGTCTCGCTGCCCTATCCCTACAATTTTGTGCTTGTTGGAGTGACTGCAGGTGCCTTGGTTGGACTTGGAGTCTATCTGTACTGGTCTATTGGAAAGGCTGTTAAATCTAGGAAAGGCAAGTAGGACACGAACATCATGAGCGAGAACACGACAACAGTACAGACGCCAGAGAGGAAACCCGAGTCTAAGCCCTGCTACTTCATAGCCGTGAGAACAGTAGGAGGACAAGAGTACAATGTTGCTCTAATAATGAAGGCGAGAATAGAGAGCAAGAACATTAACATACCAGCAATAGTTGTCCTTCCACGTCTCAAGGGTCTAGTATTTGCTGAGACGCCATTTCCACATATTGTGCAGAATGTCATCGCAGGAATAAAGCACTGTAAGGGAATACTCAGAGGCAAGGTTCTAGCAGACGAGCTTCTGAAGGTAGTATACAAGCCAATTGAGATTAGAGTTGGCGACATTGTCGAGATAGTATCAGGACCCTTCAGAGGCTCTAAGGGCAGAGTCACGGACATTGACCTAGAGGAGGATCGCGTAACGATAGAGATTCTTGATGCTGCTTCGCCAATGCCAATAACATTAAGAATAAAAGATGTCCGCGTCATAGAGCGCAAGCAAGGTGAGCAGTAACATGGTGAAGAAGGTACTCAGAATACAAGTCACGCCCGGTAAGGCAAATCCAGCATCTCTCAAACCTCTTCAGGATGCTGGATTTGACATAAATAAGATAGTACAGGAAATAAACGAGAAGACAAAGCCGTTGACAAAGTACAGGATACAGAACCTGTACGTTGAGATAGAGTACGATCCTGACAGAAAGACCTATGTCATAAAGCCAGAGTGGCCACCCATAGGTGACCTCTTGATTAGGGCAGTAGGGAAGGAGGATGGTGCGCATCAGGCAGCGCCTAAGGAAGTTATTGGAAACCTGTCTATAGAGGAAGTTGCCGAAATTGCATACATAAAGTTCGACGAGTTACGAAGTTACACGTTCAAGGCAGCACTAAAACAGGTCCTAAGCACCTGCAAGTGCGTTGGCATTCTCGTTGAAGGCAAAGACCCCAAGGAGGTGATAAAGCTTGTTGATCAAGGTGCGTACGATGAAGTGATAAAGAAGTACGAAGAGAAGCTAAGAGCAGAAGGTCGTCTCTAGGCCCGGTAATAGACAACTTTAAAAGTAAACAGTAATCGCACAATTAGCGATGTTTAACTTGGACGAAATTATACGAGCAGTAGAGGAGGCCAAAAGAATAGCTAAGAAGAGAAGGTTCATTCAGAGTGTCGACATAATAGTAAAGCTGAGAGACGTTGATCCGAAGAAGCGTCCTGACGATAGAATAAACATAACTGTGCCTCTGCCTCATCCAATACCTAACAAGGTACCGAAGATCTGTGTAATAGCATCTGGTGCAGCTGTAGTAGCTGCACGTGAAGCAAAAGCCGACACAATACTCACGAAAGAAGATCTCGAAAAACTTGCAGGAAACAAGAAGGCTATCAAGAAGCTAGCTCAGGAACACGACTTCTTTGTAGCTACACCAGACATGATGGTGTTGGTAGGTAAGATCATGGGTCCAATACTTGGACCTAGAGGCAAGATGCCTGAGGTAGTACCACCTAACGTTGACATAAAGACTGTGATAGAGCGTCTCAGAAGAAGCACAAGAGTCAGAGTAAAAGATCAGCCACAGTTCATGACAAGAGTAGGAAGTGAAATAATGGACAGCAAGGACATCGCAGAGAATATTGTTGCAGTACTAGAAGAGGTCATGCGTAGGAAATATCCTAGAGAAAAGATTGAGTGGACAAAAGTAAAACTTACAATGGGTCCCCCAGTCGAGTTCAACCCGTTCCTCGAGTAACCTTGTTAAGAACAATTCTACTATATTTGCATAAATGACGATATTCACATCGTATACATTTTGCAGGATTTTGTGGAATGTACTCTTCTCTACTCATTCTCCAATATCCTAGCGCCCAGGACAGGTACCCTTCTATCGAAGGATCATAATGGTATAGAAATATCGAGTAGTCCTGTCCTCTAAGTGATACATGCTCAGCTCCATGTGCTAGCTTACTACTAAGATCCTGCACTTTTCTAATAATTCTAAGTCTGAGTTCATCTGTAAGTTCTATATTTCTTCTTAGTTTTACTATTGAAACAACAAGCTCGCTATTTGATGCAACTTTTTCTCTAACAAGTATGTAAGAGTAGAGCTGTGCTTGTACATATTCACAAGTAAATACTTTCCCCACCCATCTGTTAGTTGTCTTAAGCTCTATCACATGTGTTGCCTCTCCTTCATAGAAAACTATAGCATCAGGTATTCCAAGTATAGGAACGTTACAGAACATTGTTGCTATAGGCATTGTTGCTACGAGCATCTTGCAGGTAAGTATCTTATCAAGCAATTCCTGAAGAGTTATACTTCTCCCTTTAAATACTTCTTCATGTATTATTGTACCGAGTTTCTTTTCTTCTGTCTCAACTTTTCCTTCTCTATACATTAGCGATAGTTTATGCTCGCAGTAAAATTGTTGAGCTATCTCAGATACTATTAAGTACTTTCTTTCAAAACGAAGTTTTTCTGCACATTGAATTTTTCCAGATAATATGTCAATTACTAGGTCATACATCTTCTCGATGCTTGTCTTCATGAAGAATCGCTATCCTCTAGCTATGTTAGAGAAAATATTAGTCTAATGTACATGATTTCCTTAGCGTGAGCACAGGACCTGAGTATGATATTGTGATTATTGGAGCTGGTCCTGCTGGTCTCTCCTGTGCATCTGCATTATCTAGACTTGGTGTAAGAAAGGTACTGATCCTGGATAGGGAACTTTTCAGTAAGATAAAACCGTGCGGTGGAGGACTTACAGTACGCGCCTGCAAGATCTTGCGTGTAGTTTTTCCAACTTTCCAAGATTTAGTTAGGGCTAAGGTAAGGAGAGTGTTTATTATTAGAAAGAAGAATGTATACATTCTTGAGGACAGTAAAAGAGACTACATAATGTTGACTGTTAAGCGTGAAGAATTTGATAAAGAATTCTTAAATTATGTAATAGAGAACACGCAGTACGATATTGTAAAGGATAGTGTTATTGCACTGAAACATTATAATGGTATGGTAAGGATACGCTGTAGGGATAGAGAAGTTACGGCAAGATTTGTTATAGGTGCGGATGGTGTCTATAGCATAGTTGCTCGATCTTTAGGAAATAATGTACCTTTGCAGAAGTTGCCATTTGCTGCAAGGGTATATTGTGATAAGTGGAATTTTGATGACGTTGCTGTTCTCGATTTTAGCAACGTAATGACAGTAGGGTATTACTGGATATTTCCCTTAGGAAGTGGGTATGCCAATGTTGGATATGGGGAATTTTCATTAAAATCTAAGAAGACTGAAATTGTGGAAAAGTTAAAAGGTTACATAAATTATGTTGGGTTACGCATAAGAAGTGATATAAGAGGTCACGCATTACCTGCTAATATTCATAAGAATTTGATCTCTGAAGATGGTAGGGTAATACTTGTAGGTGATGCTGCTGGTCTCATAGATTACACTATAGGGGAAGGTATTTCTTTTGCTTGTTTAAGCGGTGTCATTGCTTGCCTAAGCATTGTAAAAGGAGGTTTTAATAATGTTAATGTTTTTGAGCTTTATAGAAAATTGATAGGGTACATTGTCAGTGATTTAAAAATTTGTAGAAATTTAGCTGTTGTTGTACCATATTTTGTTGATAATGTTGTTGATATTGTGTTAAATAGAGCTTTTACGAGTGGTGCGCGTGGATTAGGTATACTTGATGGTAGGTATACTTACAGGGATGCTATTAAGAAAATGTTGAATATTAGACTTGTTATTAGAGAGCTTAGGAATGTTAAGTTACTCAAAGCGAGAGAACTGGAGAAGCTGATCGATCAACTCAACGTGTGCAAGTAGTACTCTTCTGCAACAGTATCGTTTTACTCCAAGCTCGTCTAGTACTTTTCCTGGGTCTTCTCCTGCTAGTACTCTTTCCTTAAACTTCTCCCAGAGATGGCCTAGAGGTGTTCCACAGGTGAAACACCTTATTGGTATTATCATGCTTATGCTAGCTTTGGCACTGTGGTTAATATGTGCTTCTCCGTTAAGCTAAGCCAAGCTGCTTCCTGAGGTATGGTATGAGTCCTCCTGCTCTCAGTATTTCCATTATTTTTGGGTCAAGTGGCTTTATTGTGAACTCTGCCTTTCCCTCTACTTTCACCTTTCCTTCGAGTAATCTGATTTCTATGATGTCGCCATCTTCGACGACTTTTGTTATTCCTGGTAGTACAATTACTGGAAGTCCATTGTTTATTGCATTTCTGAAGAATATTCTTGCAAAGGACTCGGCAATAACTGCTAGTACACCAGCACCTTTGAGAGCTATTGCTGCCTGCTCTCTGCTACTTCCCATGCCGAAGTTCTTTCCTGCTACTAGTATCACGCCATTCTTTGCTCTCTCGTAGAAGTTTGGTATGAGTGGCTCAAGGCAGTGTTTTCCTAGAGTCTCAGGGTCTGTATAGACTAGGTACTTGGATGGTATTATGACGTCGGTATTTATGTTGTCGCCAACTTTGATAGCTGGTGCACGTATTACTTCTCCTATGCTCATGTTAGTGATGTTCGGCTCAACAGGGCTTATAAGTAGTGTCTTTGTCAATGTTCTGTAACCCTTTTAAATGCCATGTCACGTGTCCTCATAGACCATGGTTCCCCCATTGAAGAAGATTGCAGAGTGCGTGTGGGAGATTCCTCAGACATACAAGCCCTGTATGAGAGTTCCTGCACGAGTATTTGCTAACGAGATACTGTTAGAGAAGATGAAGAGTGACGCAACGCTTGAGCAGGTTGCTAATGTTGCCTGTCTTCCCGGAATTTACCGATATAGCATAGTCCTACCTGACGGCCATCAGGGATATGGCTTTCCAATTGGTGGAGTAGCAGCAATTGACGCAGATGAGGGTGTGATTAGTCCAGGAGGCATAGGCTACGACATTAACTGTGGTGTCAGACTGATAACAACAAATCTTACAGAGAAGGAAGTTAGACCAAAACTGAAGCAGCTAGTTGATACAATATTCAGCCTTGTCCCAGCTGGACTAGGCGAGAGAGGACTACTGAGACTGTCAATAGACGAGCTTAACAGAGTCCTAGATGAGGGCTGCGAGTGGGCAATCAGGAAGGGATATGGCTGGGCCGAGGATCTCGAATACATTGAGGAGAGAGGAAGCTGGAACCTTGCAGACTCAAGAAAGGTAAGTGATAGAGCAAAGCAGAGAGGAAAAGACCAGCTTGGAACTGTAGGTAGTGGAAACCACTTTGTCGAGATTCAGAAAGTAGACAAGATCTTCGACAAGAAGGCTGCCGAGAAGATGGGCATCTACGAGGAGGGACAGGTAACAGTGATGATACACACTGGCTCGAGAGGACTTGGCCATCAGGTAGCCACAGACTACCTCAGAATATTCGAAGCTGGAATGAGAAGATGGGGTCTCAGACTACCTGACAGAGAGCTCGCAGCAGCACCACTCAAGACTAGGGAAGCACAGGACTACATTGCAGCAATGGCAGCTGCAGCAAACTTCGCATGGACTAACAGACAGATCATTACTCACTGGGTAAGAGAGGGCTTCAGGAAGGTGTTCGGCAAGGATCCTGACGCACTTGGCATGTACCTAGTATACGATGTTGCTCACAATATCGCAAAGCTCGAGGAGCACGTAGTTGATGATAGTGGCAAGATCAGGAAGGTGTGGGTTCACAGAAAGGGTGCAACAAGAGCATTCCCAGCAGGAAGACCTGAGATACCTGCCAAGTATAGAGACATTGGACAGCCAGTCCTAATACCAGGAAGTATGGGTACTGCAAGCTGGGTCTTGATAGGAACAGAGGAAGCCATGAGAATAACATTTGGAACAGCACCACACGGTGCAGGAAGAACAATGAGTAGAGAAGCTGCAATAAGATCACTACCACCAAGTAAAGTACGTGCTGAGCTTGAGGCAAAGGGAATCTACGTACGTGTTGCGGAGTCTGAGATAATTAGTGAGGAGGCACCACAAGCATACAAGAATGTGGACATTGTTGCAGAGGTCACGATAAAGGTAGGAATCGCGAAACCTGTTGTCAGACTGGTACCAATGGGCGTAATCAAAGGATAGGGGCTCAAAAACAAACTGCTTCCTCAAGTAGTTAGGCTCCGGTATAGTTTGAATACTTCGATATACTACATTTACCTATGTTCAAGACGCTTGACAAGTTCTACTACCTTCTTCATCCTCGTCCTGTCGTTCTTATAGTGACCTGTGGCAAAGACGGCAGAGTTAACGTGATGGCAGCGTC
>JAMOMD010000005.1 GCA_027068725.1 Thermoproteales archaeon
TCCGTTACCTTGCTATCAAATTCTATATACACTGATTCTAGGTGACCATCTATAACTGGGACTCTTGTTGTTGTTGCAATAATCTTGAAATCAGCCCACTTGACCTCGCTTCCTTCTAGAGTACCAAGTATCTTCTTAGTCTCCGTCTGCACTTTTTCCTCTTCCTTCTTTATGAATGGTATAATGTTATCCAAGATTGCTAGTCCCGGCACAGCATCTGCACCTATGCCAGCACCTGATAGTGCTTGCATTGTCGTGACAACGATCTTCCTTATTCTGAAGTAGTCATGAAGCGGCTTCAGCGTCAATGTCAGTATTATCGTAGTACAGTTCGCATTCTTTATCAGTAGACCAGGCCAGCCACGCGTCTTCTTCTGCACCTTCGCAAGCTCAAGATGATCAGCATTTATCTCAGGAACTACAAGCGGCACATCGGGATCTAGACGATTATTGCTTGCATTAGACACGACCACATAGCCCTTCTTCACGAACTCGAGCTCAATGCTCTGTGCAACATCGCTTGGAAGAGCAGAGAACACGAGATCAACATCAGGAAGCTTCTCAGGATCTGGAGGAAGAACAGTCATGTCTCTAAACTTATCAGGAAGAGGTACCTCAAGAACCCACTTCACAACCTCCTCATACTTCTTACCTGCACTACGCTCAGATGCTACAAGTGCAACAACATCAAAGTACGGATGATCGGCTAACATTGCTAGAAACCTCTGACCTACAAGCCCTGTCGCTCCCAGTACAGCAACCTTAAGCTTCGACATCACTGCCTAAGTTAGGACACCAAGATAAAAATAAACACTAACACCTCACGATAACAGGGCAATGAAGAGAATCCGGTTCTCTGACAAAATGATGAGTAGGCCCGTAACTGAGCCTAAGAACGTGTATAGGCCTGGCATTTGTCGATGTGGAAATAAATGGCGTGAAGTCTCGCGCACTAATAAACACGGGATTTAACGGAGACGTCCTCGTAAGCTGCGAAGTTGCTAAGAAATTGAACTTATCAATAATAGGAAAATCTAAAGCGAAAAAACTGTTGACAGACAAGAAGTAGAGGTCGAGGTCTCTCATGGAAAGCTGAAACTACTTGACTCAGAAGGATATGTAATTATAGAGATAATCGATGAATTACCACTCGACATGTTAATAGGAGTTAAAGCACTTGAAGCACTTGGATTTATCATAGACTCAACAACAAGAACGCTGAAGAAAATCGAGCTTATTGCAGTGTAGGAACATCATTACACTTCAGGATAATATTAGTCATAACTTGATTTTTAGCTACAGACAAACGAGATTATCTGCTACTTTTCTACATTGTTAGAAAGTCCCTGAGAAGGTATTTTGTGGTCGTTCTCTTGAACAAGGACATCGGACCATTTTATGAAGATCGGGTAATACTTCTCTGAGCTTATTTATTTCTGCTGCATGTTGTATAAGACCCTTAATGTGGCTGAAGTTGCTTTCTCTAAGTCTATCATAAAAGTAATCCTTACTATCTGCAGCTCTTGCAGGATCACATTCTATTTCTCCCGATCCCTTTAATTCACTTAATAGTAAACACATTTTCTTTTAAAGGTTTTTCTGTTTTACATTTACCAGACCAGAGACGTAGATTACAATCTTAACCTATAGATTCTCGAGAACTTTTAGCTTAATAATTGGCTTAAGCTAGAAAATTACACTATGTCCATACCGTACTTTCTTATAATACCTTCTATTGTTTCTCTTATAGAGCGTGATCTTGTTCTGCGGTCTTGCTGTCTGAGGTGTTCCATATCTACGATCATGAGTACGATAATATCACCGTCATGTAGCAATTCCCTAAGACTCTCCGGACTTAAAAGGTCGAGAGTATCGTGGAACTTCATAGCCCTAGTTCTATTGCTACACGTCTTGGATCATGCCCACTTCTTACCATTCCGTACATTTTATCAATGCAATATTCCGTATGATATAACTTGTCTTCTTCGTCCTTTGTAAGATGAATTATTTTACAATCCTTACTATCGAGCACATCGTCTTCATATAGCTCGATAAGTGACTCTAGCACATCTATACTATGTGTAGCTAAGATGACTTGTGTATCAAGTTCCTTTACTAGGAACTTAATGAAGGCTTTCGTTAGTGTTGGATGGAAAGCAAATTCAAAATCATCTATAAGAACAAGCCTGGGTCTAACATAAGAAAACCAGAGAAGCATCATAGTAGCTCTGAAGATACCAGTACCCAAATCGACAAGCCTAGTAATAATGTAGTCGTGGTTAATTTCCTTAACTATTGAAAGCTCATCACTTGTATGTATTAAAAAGAGGTACTTGTGGCCAGTTATTTCCTGTACAAATTTTGCACAACGCGTATGTAATCCTTTCGAATGAATACTGTTCCAGAAATCTTTAGTAGACAAATTATTGTACAACTGCTTAAGAAATGTAGTGTCCGATGGGACATAAATTACTAGCCTTGCAAGTTCTCCCTCGTCACGAACACCTAATTTTTCCAAAAGTTCATACCTCGTGATATCACAGTCTACGGTACCCGTCTCTGCATTTACAGTAATGTTCACGCGAAAGCTATGCCCATATACATATTCGATAACTGCACATGCTTCTCCTCCATATCTATAGACAAGTCTTCGGATACCTCCCCTTAAATTTGTTAGAAATTCTCTACGTGAACTATAGTACCCAGACCCAGGCGCAGGTGCAATATCCGGATGCAGTAGCAATGAGAGTATATCAAGTATAGTGGTCTTGCCGGCATTGTTCGGCCCTATTAAAATATTGACCTTGGTAAACTCTATAGGCTTCTTAAGCTCCTTCACTCCACGAAAGTTTTGTAGAGACTCGAATCTTTGAACAAACACCTGGTTTAATAACTAAACTTCTTGTACTCTCATATTTGTCTAGACACTTCTACGTACGTAATAGTGTCAGGTACAGCAACATTTTATGCAACATTTTATCAAGTATATGCTCTAGATTCAGTACAGGCTTCTCAATTGTTGTTACCTTTCCTGCAATGTCCAGATTGATCCTAGCAATAAGCCAAGGCCATGCTAGTGTTAACGTTGGCCTCGAGATGCTTATCGAGATGGACCAATTACCGATTCTAAGTTCGTTAATGCCATACTTTAACGACAGGACCTTAGTTTCGTTCTCGATCTCTGCAGAAACTACAAGACCGTTCTCACAAACTTTCGCATGCGATAGATCTAGCATAGCCAAGACCTTCTTGCCTACAAATGTCCTATTCAATACCATGATCTTCTCAACGAGCACTAGCTTAACATTGCTTGAACTGACGACAGGAACAACACGCTCACGTACAACCATGTTTATCTTAACAGGAACACCATCGACCTCGATAGTAGTAACATTACGTGGAACTAAGCTCAGTTTCAGAAATGGCTTACCATAATTAAGCAAGGCAACGCCATTCTCGATAACCGTAGCATTGATTAATACTCTACCATCCCTGTATTCAACATTCCATATTCTGTAAGTCGTAATGTTTGCATAAGTTATTGTGATGTTTGTACAGCTGTAAGAGCGACCTGTGTTTACTACTGCTACGAAACTAGTGTTGTTTAGCGAGAATATCCTAGTTGTCGATACTTTGAAATTCTTATTGTTATACTTCACAATTAGTACACCAGGCAGATGACGAACAACCAAGAACTTGCCACCTAACGAAGGCAGACAAACTCCTATTCTCGTAGGAGTCGAGACTATCTTAAAGACCCTGGACGTTGCTGAAGTCCACTTGTACGTTTCTACGATCTTTCCATTGAAAAAGCTAAGTATTGTATATTCAGTACTTCTCAAAGCAACTAAAACACAAAGTCTAGACCTCGCAACATCCAACAAGAAATTAATCCATTGTTTCCTTAACCACGCCATGTCACGCTCTACAACGACCTTGTTTAGAACTACCTTCGGGCCATTCTTTAGTATCAAATATGCGAAAAATACACCACACCTGTAAGGCGGACAATAATTCCAAAAGCCATGCGGGACAACGTTAGCCCACAGAATAGTCTCGTTCTCTACCATAGTACCAGCACGACAAATATCGCTAATTCTAGTTGCGTTCAAGCCATAAACTATCGCAAATGCGTCAGCTAAATTCTCATCAATCCAGGAAGGAACTTGCATTCTGTACATGTGGATAACAGCATGGGCAAGTTCGTGAAAGATGGTTGGAATACCAGTGTCTAGTAAATTGATATACCTAACACATCTAGTTCCAAACTTGACATAACTTGCAGAGTAACCGTAATAGCCGTTATATCCCAGGAACACAACATATCTGCCATCTCCGCATGGTGGTAATATTTTCAGATGAAGTTCGTTTACGTATATTTTGTAGGCTCTTTCAAGTTCTTTTAATATGAATTTAAGCTCTTTAGAAGAGACATTTACGTAACTGTAGATAATAAAGTGTTTGCTCTTTGCTACCTTAACAATGCCTTGTGCATAAACGACAGGTAACACTAAGACCACTAACGTTAATACAAGCCCGAGTACACATAACGCCTCTCTGTTCATCATTGTTCATCCTGACTATCGGCTTTATAAGCCTTTTTCCTACAAGACTCCTAACTTCGCAAGGAGACCTGTATCGAGTAAAGGTGCGCCAAAGACTAAAAGATGAATTATAGGAAAATAGAAGGAATTGGAGAACTTAGAGTAATTTTGAGAGATGTCTAGTTTTACAGTATGTTCTTATTTCTGTGAAATATAAAATTATTGACGTATGAATTCACCGTTTTTACAACTTCTCTGTTATCAATTATAAAACCGTTCTTAATTCCTATACAGACATATTTTACTATTATACACTTGTCGACAATAGTTGCTCCTTTTCTCCAGAAGACATGTGGTGATAAATAACTCCGGGCTCCGGCTAGAGCGTGAAAATAGTATGTATCTTAGGGTTGGGGTAGAAGTTGGCTATCTGTTTAGTTTCCGAGCTAGATTTTCTTTATTAGTTCTAGGTAGATCTTTGCAACGTTATCAGAGAGCTTAGTTAGGATTGTTCTAACACATTCATTTTCGTTACATAGTTTGCGAAATTTGTTCTTAGCCTTTATTTCATGTGGATCACAATTAATGTGACAACTTCTGACTATCCAATCCTCAAGATATCTCTTGATTATCAATATGAGGCAACCTTTCTCGTTATCTACGTAGTGTAGTACATCTCCAAGGGGCGAACCCTGTGATAGTGGTCTTGACTTGTCTAGTATGTGCCTATGGTCAGGAGGCCAGTTAGTTTCAACGTCGTAATCAACTATCAATATGCTATTCCTAACCTTGCCGTCAACATACAACTTCAGTATGTTTGTCCTACCAGAAAAATGGCGTACACGTGGTGTAGGCACATTCTGAGAACTGCAGAGTCTTGCAATTGCAGGCCTTATGAAGTTGTTTGCAACATAGTTATCATTTTCACATTCAACAAATATTCGATACTCCTCGAACCTTAGCATTATTGACTACCTGTGTCTTTCTTAGTTTCTAATCGTTCACGTACAATATCCTCGATAGTAAACAACGCCTCCGTGCCATAGCTCATAGCTTCACGAATCTCATCCTCACTAAGCATGTGGTACCTCGTATAGCCCTCATTGTCTTTGTATACCCAGTATACAGCAAGCTTATCAAGTGGAACCTTCTCAAGCAGAGTAATGAACATGTAGGGGTTATGCGTTGTTAAGATAACGAACTTGTTATTCGTCTCTACGACATGTGCAACGGCTTCAGCAATACGCTTAGTAAAGTAGGGAAACGTGTGTATCTCAGGTTCTTCAAGTACGATAATGTCAGGTACAATACGAGGCAATTTTTCAGGTAGGTTAGAGAACAGTGCAGCAAAGGTGAGTAAAACAACTATAACACCATATGCAACTGCCGAGATGCTGAATAGTACTGAACGTCCGTCAGATAAGGACTTTTCAAATACTAACTCGCCAGTAGGGGCCTTCTCGTAGAACACATATGTCACACGCTCATAACCAAGTTCTTTAGCAATATCATTCACGATATCTCTCAAAGCTTTATTATACGTGATGAGCTCACCTATATTAGCCCCGTCAGGAGGCCAAAGTATAGATCTCCTGAGAACGCTGCGTAATTTATCAATAAATTCTATACAATCTATGCGAGGTTTTTCTGCACTTTTACCAGTAATTTGAAAACGGTAGAAGCGTATTCTACATAATATAGTACCAAGTAAGATATCTTCGTGAAAGGTTTTGCTAGCTTTAGGTTCGATATCTAGGCCTTGCTCAATAATCCTCTTGAGAACTGCTTGTTGAAGTTGCAATTTCTCTTCTCTCAGCCTTTCTTTTGCTTTAAATGTTATGGGACCGTAGTAACTCAGTGTCCAATCATCTTCTCCTGAACCTAGCTCCTTCACTTCCCAAATGAGCCCGCCTAAATCCTTAACATATACACTACACTCGCATTCTTTAGCATATACATTTGCACCTACCACCAGTTGTTCGCTGTAAGTTGCTATATCCGGGTCCAGACATGGTAACGCTATCGAGATTTCGCTATAGGATCCGAAGTCCGTAATTATTCCATGTAACATCTTTGTCCTGAAATATTGTGTGAAGTTACCACCATAGCATAGTGATGTAAATAGTCCTAGCGCTTCTAATGTGTTTGATTTTCCGCTGTCTGGTGGACCAATGAATATTGTTACAGGTCTAAGCTTTAGCTCAGCGGACTTTATCGACTTGAAGTTCTCTATCTTTAGCGTGGCTTCAAGCGTCGTATTAGACATCTCGTGATTTATGCCTCAGGGGGTACTATGTGAGTTGTCGTAGCATATCAGTGCAGAGCAACCGCAGCTCACTTAAGGAGATTCAGGATGTAGGACGAGTAACAATAACCTATCAATATTTGTATAAATGACCAGACTACTGATCTAGCACACTTTTAGGATATGTTGCTAAGACAATGCTAAGCACATCTACAATACGGCCTATGATACGATACTACTGCACAAGAGTAGCCAGTTAAAAAAGATTCGCTCTTTCCGTATCTCTTCTCACTAAAACATATGTTTGACGGATAATGCGTAGTTGATAATAACATCTCGAAGGTTATTGTGAGGTTATTAGAGGAGTTTTGTTGTGATATTATTTGGATTGCTAAAATTCCTGCCTTACGAGACTTGAAGAATAGTAAGCTTCTGGAGTATGCAAGAGAGAAGAATGCGATACTTGTGACATGTGACAAAGATTTTCTAAGGCTTAGAGAACCTCAGGTTAAGATTTTGTATATGAAGTTCGAGATTACTAAGAAAATTTCACTAGACTCAGCTACACGAGAGACCTTTAGAGGCACCTTAAGGTTAGCACTGGAGAAGTTGCTGAGTTCTGAAGGTATCTACGTCGTTAAAATAATAGATATCGATCGTGTAGAGTATTAGCGTATTTCAACTTTTAGCACTATTTTGCCTTTCTTTTAGCTCTTCTGCAATTTTCCTTATTATTTCAAGCGGCACATGTGGATATTGTTCATGTACCTGTTCAGGTCTTAAGCCTGCCTTAAGCAATTCAACTATGAAACGTACGGGTACTCTACGGGTACTCTAGTACCCTTGATTACAGGCTCACCACCACAAACATCAGGATCCGAAACAACAAACACCTCATCAGATATAGAGACCTAGAAAGACCTCGACAAACACCTTAACTAATCCTTCGATAACTTGTAGAGACGATACTGGGAAAAGAACAGTGAAGAGACAATTTTCGAGATTAAGTTCATTTTTAATTTGTTTTCTGCCAGCTTATCCTTCACTCTATCAATATATTTCACACTATGCTTATGAGGTAAGATATACTCTATGCAAGATCTTGCGGTTTGTACTTCATTATCCTAAGCTACTAAAGTCAAGAGACCTTGATGCGAAGATTTGTATATTTATATTATCAAATATCTCAGGTATACATGTAGGAGTAATGCTAATAGGAGTAATGTAATAGACCGTCGTCCTGATATGTGTTCAGGAAGAATGAGATTGGAATGGAATGACGAGTGAATTCTCTTTTTAGCGAAAAGAGGTTTTTGGTGGACCGGCCGGGATTTGAACCCGGGATCACCCGCTCGCGAGGCGGGCATCCTTCCAGGCTAGACTACCGGCCCTCTGCTCGAGCTGTGTCGTGTTGTGTTTGGGTTTATTTCTCTTTCTCTTGTTGTTTTCTTTCGATTACTTTTATTGTTCCGTAGCCTACGTATAGGATCTTGTCTGGGCTTAGTGCGTCTATTACTTCTTTTCTATGTGTTGCTACTACGAGTGTTATTTTGTGTTTTCTTGCAACTTCGTTTAGTTTTCTTGCTACTCTCATTGCTGTAAGTGTGTCTAAGTGTGCCGTGAACTCGTCAATGACTAGGAGGTTTGGTCTTTCTGCGAGGAGGCTAGCTATCTTAGCTCTCTCTTTCTGTCCTGTTGATAATTCGCTGAATCTTGCTCTGTATAGGACTGCGTCTGATAGTCCACAGATGTTTAGTACCTCTATTGCTGCGTTGACATCTCCAAGCTTCTTTGTCATGTGTTCGAGAAGGCTCTCGTCGCCAAATGTTGGCTCTATTTCTCCTGGTATCAGTGCTGCTAGTCTCACGTTGTCTGGGACTTGTATTGTTCCTGAGTTTGGTCTATAGTTCTCGTCCTGTAGTTTAAGTACGGCACCTACGATCAGCTTGAGGAACGTGGTCTTTCCTGCACCTGATGCTCCAACAACTACCACGACCTCTCCTGGGTTTATTGTCAGGTTAACGTTACGGAGAACTGCCCTCTCGATAACTCTTCTGTCAACTCCGAAGGCTCTCAGGACATCTTGCAAGTCTTTGCTGAGTGCAGATAGGTCAAGTGTGCTTCTGTATGCCTTGACAACGTCTTGAAACACTATGGGTCCAGACAGGGGTTCTGCTGTGGTGTATCTTGGTCTGTATAGTTTACCTCCGTGCTGTCTTGCATATGGGTCATTTTTCAGGAAGTTCTCGATCTTCTTTCTAGCAGTCTCTGTAAGTGGATAGTACAGTACTGGTCTACCACTGGCTGTGTCCCACAGGTATATGAAACCTGCCTTCTCGAAGAATGGGTTGTACCTTGCCATCTGTGCAATGACTTCGATAAGGTGCTTCTGCTTCTTCATTTCAGGAACTCTACGCTCTTTAACCCACTCTATCGCTGCCTTGACTGCCAGCACTCCAAGACCATCACCTCTGTAGTCAGGATGTATGACAACACGTGCAATTCTTGCAACAGCAGTGTTACATCTATGTAACATCTGTCTAAGCCAGTCACCAACCATGGCCTTTGCAAGTCTCCTACCGTAGAGGCTAGCAAGCTCCTTGTACTTGCTAAACAGCTCTTTCCTCTTGGTATATGCTAGTGGCCAGAAGGTTGGATGAAACCAGCTCTTGCCAAAGACCTTCTCTCTGATGAACTTCTCTATTACGATGCTTCCATCCTCCTTAACAATCCTCCTAGACATGAGTGGTATAGGCGTGTCAATTCGAACATAGCCAACTATCCTAGGCTCATAGGGCTCTCTATCAATAAGCTCTAGGACAAGAAACCTGGACGATGGTAGTGAACCTCTAATCTCAACAAGCTTGCAGTCAATCTTACAGTTTTCACATCTTGGCATGATGTTTGACTCGTAGAATTTTCCACAGTTTGGACATCTCCATACTGCTACTATCTCCTCCTCAGACGCATAGTGGTACTGCTCGAGCTCGACTATGGCTACATAGTCCTCCTCTGTCAGAGCCTCTCTTGCAAGTATCTTGTACTTGTACAGTTCCTTTCCTGTAACTGGGTCATATCTAGGAAGCTCGAATACTTTCTGAAAGACTGGCCATACCTTGATTAGCGATTTTCCATAATACCTATAGAGCTCGTAGTCATTGTAGTCTAGTACTAGTAGATCCCCGACTTTCTTTGGCTCACTCTTCAGGATCAGCTTAACTTTCTCTCCTGGCGTTAGCCACTGCGCTATGTTTCCCATCATCAGGAAGTTCACGAGTCCAATACCCTCGACCTCTATCTCAAGAGAGCCCTGCCATCTGTAGCCAAACTTTGGAATATTTACTCTAACAATCTTTCCATAGCACTCCTTCTGCGTTGTCACACTCATCATCGTGGTCATTTAGGGACTAGGCGAAGTCACAATCTATAAGTTTGCTTAGGCTCTCGATACGCTACGAGAAGTACACATACACTGGACTTGTTGGCGTGCTCTCAACAGTGAGCTTCACTGCGTATATTACATTGTTCGTGAAGTAGAATGGCTTAACGAATGTGAGACCCAGAGGACTGTAGTAGTATCCTGGTGCTGCACCACTAAGATACTTGAGAACATAGTCGTAGAATAGCTCTGCCTCATACGGCAGAACCCTGAGATACCTTGGTCTAGCTCTCAGGAATATTGCATGATAGTATGCTCCACTATCGGCAAGATCTTGTACTCTCACAGTTCCATTAACAAATACTGTGACTCTCAGGATAGTATCCTGATAGTTTAGCCACATTGACATGTCTGACGGATTCCAAGGCCACATATCCTCGATCATTACGACATAGTCCAACACAACTTTCGATGAGTCGTCTACGAGCTTCGGCAAGGTTAGTGAGTATGGGTTGCCTTGTGTGTCTATTATAGTGATTGTCCATGGCTTAGTACCATACGTTGGATTAACCATGACTATCACAGGGACGTCTCTCGATATTAGCCATCTCTTAACTACAGGATTCTCCATGTATACTACACTAGTGTTGGTGAACACTATCGCAAGAGATCTACCACATGCAGAGCCCATGCCTGTATTGTTGTAACACCACAGTATTGTCCTATTGAACAGTAGTACAAAATACGCTAGAGGATCTGTTGTATATACTTGCAGGTTTGATACAGCCTGTGACAATGTTCCTGAGCTTATCTGAGCTTTTCCTGTCGTGTTAGAATCTATTAGATACCCAAGTGTAAATGCATTAAATAATCGACTTGTGTTATACACATCTCCAACAATTATTGTTGAACTATCTGTAATAAGGCCAAGAGTTAGGTAAGGATACTTGCTTGGATTACCTGTACAATTTGCAAGCAATAGAGGTATTTTCACTAATGTGAGATTTCTTCTAATAACCTGAGCATAGGGTAGTCTTCCTATACATACTGTCTTTCCCTGTGGATTAAATAGTACAAACTCTCTAATCGTTATAGGAAACGATGCTGAGGCCCATAGTAGTATGTATCCAGGTCCTGTCTTGATACTGTAGGTAACTATGCCACTTATAGTGTTTTGTCTCGATGTTGTTGATAACGTATGTGTGAAAGTCTTCGACCAGACTAAATAAAAGGCAATACATACTACTATTGAAATTGATACTAGCAATATTATTGAGGTAAGCGTGCTTAAGCCAGCCCTTTTCATACTATTTAAACTGAGCATAATTATCGCTATATTACGAGTGTCTTCGTGAAACGCGAGACACGCAGACTACACATGTAACATGAGAATCCTATGATACACATCTAGAGTATTCATAATTCCTTAGCGTTACGTGTCGATCATGGCTCATCAGGTAATAAAAAGGAAGGGTATAGAGCCAATTGTTGCTACAATATTGTTAGTAGCAATAGCAATAGTGTCAGCAATATTGATCTACCTGTGGGTATCTAAGCTAATTGCACAGCAGACAAGCACAGGAAATGGTGGAGTTAGCCCGAGCGTCAATGTGCTCTCAGTGAGCTACGTGGCCTCTAATGGCAAGTATAAGGTAATGATATTTCTGCAGGCTCCAACACAGCCTAATGTAGAGTCTGCATCTATACTAACAGTGAGTGGAAGTGTTGTTGAAGTTGTTAAGTCAAGCAGTATTTACGTGACTCAGGAAGCCTCTGGAGTGTATAATGTAACGCTAGTACTATCAAGCTCGCTGAGTCCTGGAGTCTACTACTGTGAGTTATACACGACTGACTATGGAATAATCGTAACACCGTCATTTGGTGTAAGCTAAGTCTTACCTTAAACTAGATCGACATTAAAAACTGAACATTCTTTGTGAGGGCACTATGAGCAGTCTCGATTGGTCTAGCATAAGGATACCTAAGGAGCTTAAGGAATCGTACGAGAAGGTCAGGATGCTGCTTGTGCGGGCAATCATGAGCGGAAAATTTGAGGTAGGCAACAAGGTTGCTGAGATACTGAACCCAACTAAGTGCCCAATTTGTGGAAGTTCTCTGAAGACTGTACGCAAGCTCAGTAATTCTGTGGAAATTGCAAAATGTGAGAAGTGTGGGTACTCTCAGCCTCGCTTAACTACGCTAAGTAGAGAAAACATGACCATAGAGCTAGGTCTCATGCTTGCAAAGCTTGGACTTGGAATACTTGCAGGTCTTGGACTTGCTGCTCTCGTTAATTCACTCTCGGACGTGCTCAAGGACTCGGACGATGCTTACGAGGATAGTGGCAAGATAATTGAGGGAAAGGTCGAGGAGTACGAAGGGTAAAATATACGTCCACATTAGACAGTACAGTCCTGGTGATGACCTTTCGGTCGCACTGATAGTTGATGACTCTTCCTCTCACTGATTGTAGAATTGATACATATGTGTATACTGTGTCAAATAGTGATGTATTAAACAGTCTCAACAATACACTAGCTAGATGTGTCCTGGAGGTTACGTAGGTAGAATAGCTAGAATAGACCTGTGGACAGGTAAGGTGCGTTACGAGACTCTTCCTGAATCTGTTCTCAGAAAGTGGATTGGTGGTCGAGGACTTGGAGTATACCTACTTCTGCGAGAAGTTTCACCAAAAGTCGACCCTCTGAGCCCTGCAAACAAGGTCATCGTTGCTACTGGACCACTCACAGGAATTACTGGTGTTCCAAGTAGTGGAAGATGGGTCTCAATTACAAAGTCGCCTCTGACAAATACTGTACACGATAGTCATAGTGGAGGCAAGTTTGGCCCAATGCTCAAGTTTGCAGGTTTTGATCTTCTAATAATTGAGGGAGCCTCCGAGAGACCGGTCTGGCTCTGGATTCACGATGGAAAGATAGAGATCAGGGATGCGGACAAGCTATGGGGCTTAGATACGCATGCCACAACTGACGCAATTAAGGAAGAGCTGAGCAAGGAAATTGGGAAGGATGAGGCAGAGAAGATATCCGTTGCCTGCATTGGCCCAGCAGGAGAGAGACTTGTCAAGTTTGCCTGCATAATAAATGACTACAATAGAGCAGCAGGCCGTGGAGGACATGGAGCAGTGTGGGGTAGCAAGAAGCTGAAGGCCATAGCTGTCTACGGTAACGTTAGGCCAAGACCAGCTAATGAGGAGAAGCTGAGAGAAGCTTGTAAGAAGGCAATGGAGAAGCTTAGGACAAACTCAGTCACTGGCAAAGCCTTGCCAGAGCTTGGCACGTCTGTCCTAGTCAAGATAATAAATGAGGCTGGTGTCCTCCCGACAAGAAACTTCAGGACAGGAGTCTTCCCTGAGGCAGATAAGATAAGTGGTGAGGTCCTGAACCAGAAGTACCTAGTCAAAGAGAAACAGCGCAAGGAAATATGCTGGGGCTGTCCAATAGGATGCGCAAGGTACACGAAAGTAACTGAGGGTAGATTTACAGGTGAGGGAGGAGGACCAGAGTACGAGACTATCTGGGCATTTGGTCCACAGTGTGGAGTAAGTGATCTCGCAGCAATTGCTAAAGCAAACTATCTCTGCAATGAGCTTGGTCTCGACACAATATCTATGGGCCATGTGATTGGTACACTAATGGAGCTTGTTGAGCTAGGCAAGATACCTCCTGAGAAGCTGCGTGGACTCAAGGTTGAGTGGGGCAATCCCGAGGTCATAGTTGAGCTTGTGTGGAGAACAGCATACAGATCAGGAATTGGAGATGACCTAGCAGAAGGTGCCAAGAGACTAGCAGAGAAGTATGGAGCACCTGAAGTTGCGATGGTTGTCAGAGGACAGGAGCTTCCAGCATACGATCCACGTGGAGCACAGGGACATGGACTAGGCTATGCAACAAGTAACAGAGGTGGATGTCACCTGAGAGCCTACATGATAAGTCCAGAGGTCCTAGGCGTACCAAGTCCAGTAGACAGATTCACAACACAGGGCAAGGCAGAGCTAGTAAAGCACTTCCAGGACGTGTTTGCTGTAGTTGACAGTCTCGTACTGTGCAAGTTCACGACATTTGCACTATGGGTCGACGAGTATGTTGAGCTTCTGAGTGCTGTGACTGGATGGGACATTAGTAAGGAGGAGTTCCTGAAGATTGGAGAGAGAATATACAATGCTGAGAGAGCATTCAACGTACTATCGTTTGGAGATGGTAGACAGTACGATACACTACCAAAGCGCCTACTTCAGGAGCCAATGCCAGAAGGACCAGCAAAGGGCAAGGTTGTCGAGCTAGACAAGATGCTTGACGAGTACTACAAGCTCAGAGGATGGAAAGATGGAAGACCAACAAGACAGAAACTACAGGAGCTTGACCTTGAGTGGGTAGCCAAGCTACTAGAAGATGAGGGACTCCTCCCTGAATAATCCAGAATACAAACTTCTACAAATAAAAAATTGGACTATTTACCACACATTTTCTAAACCTAGAACACTCGTAATAGAACTATCAACAGTATGCAACAGATCATGCACTTACTGCTTCAGGAAGGGAATTAAGAAATTTGAAGAAAAATACCTAGAAGAGAGCATTATACGCAAGATATTGGAGACAGAGAATAAGTATGATAAAATTGTACTAACAGGATATGGAGAACCTTCACTACATCCAGAATTTGACAGCATTGTATTAAAGCTTAGTGATATATCACACAGATTGCTAATAAATACTAATGGATCCCTACTGCAAGATCATATTAGTGTACTGTCAAAACTTATGAGGAAAGTAGAGATATTTCTAAGTGTTCACGATATTAGCTATACTATAAGCCTAGTAGAAGATCTCGTAAGCAAACTTGGGAGAAGCATTATCACGTGTATTAGGTGCATAGTCACAGTATCACAAGAAAATTTAGATAAGTGCATAGTAGCTATAGAGGAGCTAATTAAATTAGGAATACCTAAGATATATGTATCCTGCATAGTTCCTGTTAATTACAACATGTGTCAATGCTCCTGTATTGATTCTACAATATGCGAAAACACTATAAAACAACTTGCGCTAAGATCTGTCTTTGGATCTTTCATAAGGAACTCCTTTGTCTATGTTCCAAGATTTAGATCAAGTACCGGATTTTTCATATGTCCATTCGTGGAAAATGACAGTGTTTTTGTTCGTGCTGACGCTAGTGTATGTCCATGCATGTTCTACGCCTATGAATTGAGGACATATATCCACTGTATTGAGAGGGTGAACATACCGTTAGTATTTGGGAATTTGTATGAAAAAACTATTGAAGAAGTATGGAATCTTCCTGAGTATTCACGCTTCAGGTTTCTTGTAGCTACTAGACAGTTTCCTAACTGTCTAGAATGTGAACTTGAGCAGTACTGTAGTTTCACGATGAATAATCTTCAGGATTGCTGGGGAAATAGTCCAACATGTTCATATTGTCCATTTGCTAGAGGACTAGTGTACTGCCCAACATGATGACAAGCCTGGGGTCACTGAAAAAGGTTGATGAAAGGAGCACATGCTGATCAGCGTGGGTTCCACACTCATCACTTCATGTTCAGACCCCGTCCCACACATCATCCATCAAATGATGAGTCCAACGGGGACCTGAAAATATGATGAGTGCACGTCAGGCTGATCGAGAATTCTCTAATGATTAGAATGTTTTGGTGCGGGGGGTGGGATTTGAACCCACGCAGGCCTTCGCCAGCGGATCTTGAGTCCTTAGGGGTCGGGGCTTTTTGCCCCGACTGCCCCCTTTGACCAGGCTCGGGCACCCCCGCCCTGTTCGGACTTTACACATTTTTATGCTTTTAAAAGTCTTACTCTAGCAGTGTTCTTATGAATTTTATTGCCTTTTCTATATGCTCGTCTTCGTATATTTCAGGCACAGGATCTACATCCACTATTACAGGTTCTCCTCTCTGTTTTGCAAGTCTTAGTAGATATAGTCCACGACCAACCTTTTCAATAAATCTCGAGACAAGTTCTTCAAACTCCTTCTTAACCTCATTAAGTGGTTCCTTATCAACTATTAGTACGTCCTGTAGATCTTCTATGTCTGGTACAAATATGTTTACTTTAACATCTTCAGCACTCATGTAGAATCTATGCTCTACAACTGATACTAGTGCTTGAGGAGTTTCGACAAGTCCATCTATTTCGCTTTTTGCATATGTCAGTATGTAGGTTCTTCCTTTGACTTTATCTATGACATCACTTACGTTGCATACATCATATATGTGGTATCTCTTTGGAGTCGGCAATCCAAGGCTCTGCAGGTAGTTGTATAAAACTTCTCTACAGGCGCAGTGTATTACGAGGTCTGGATTGTTTATGACTATCTTAGGTTTTGATGATCTTGCTATAGCTGCAATTGGAATAAGCTTGTATACACTATATGCTCTTAGTAGTACTAGCGAGTCCTGAAGTTTTGATGAGAGTTCTTGAACGTCTACTACACTGTTCTCTAACTTTACTATTTCTGCACCTAGCTTGTTCTTGAGTGTGTACTCGAATTTTCGTGGCGTGTCTGAAATTACTATAAGTCTCATTACTGCACCTTGAGCTACCTCTTGACTTCTAGAACTTTCTCTAGTGCAGGTATCAGGTAGTTATCAACGTCCTGTCGCGTAATTAGGTAAGGTGGCAGAAGTCTGAGCGTAGTCTTGCCAGCAGATAGTGCAAGTACTCGATGCTCAATCATCTTGTCAACAAATGGCTCAGCATCCTGTCTCAGCTCTATGCCAATCATGAGACCAAGACCTTTCAGCCTCAGGAAGTATCTAGAATATGTCACAGTCTCCTCAAGTCTCTTGAATATGTACTCTGAGATCTGCCTAACCTTCTCAGGAACATTATCCTCAATAAACAGCTCACATGCTGCTGCGGCAGCAGCCATAACTACAGGATTACCGCCGAACGTTGACCCATGCTCACCAGGTTCAAACACGTCGCCAAGATCCTTCCTGAACACGGTCACGCCAATAGGTAATCCTCCTGCAAGTGGCTTACCTACTGTGAATATGTCAGGCTCAACACCATAGTACTCGAAAGCCCACGTGTATCCTGTCCTACCAAATCCACACTGTATCTCATCAAATATTAGCAGTACACCACGCTCCTCTGTAAGTCTCCTCAACTCCTTCAGGAAATCCCTCGTTGCAGGATTGACCCCGCCCTCCCCCTGTATTGGCTCTACAATAACTGCAGCAAGATCCTCAGTCACGACCTTATCAAGCTCATGAACAACATTGAATCTCGCAAACCTAACCTCAGGAACAAGAGGCTCAAATGGTCTCCTATACTTCTCATTACCCGTAACAGAGAGAGCACCAAACGTCCTACCATGAAAAGAGCCAACAAAGGCCAGAAACGCCTTCTTCTTAGTAATCTTTCTAGCAGCCTTCAAAGCAACCTCAACAGCCTCAGCACCACTATTCTGAATAACAACCTTCCCAAACCTCGAAGGCAAAAGCCTCGAGAAATTCCTCAAGAAACGAGCACGAGCATCATTATAGAACGTCATCGCACAAGTCATCAACCGCTGAACCTGCTCAACAATAGCCCTCACAATACGCTCATTACAATGCCCAAGAAACGCAACACCATAACCAGTATTACAATCAAGAAACATCCTACCCTCAACATCCCACACATACTGACCCCAACCACGAACAAGAACAAGACCCTTCTTACGATAATACCTACTAAGAAAGGAGTTCTCGAGCTCCATCAGCTCTGCAACATTCAGCAGGGACTCTTCCATACTTTCAACGGCAAACTAACCGACTAAAGCGAAATATAACTTTTACAATGGTACGCACAACGCTTCTAAATAGAGATGCGAGAACTAGCAAGAGAGTTTAACTATTTGATTAAAATTTTAGATAAACTATTTTTAAGTAAATTCTACCCTACTTAACTGACTCTAAGACATTATAAATGATGGTGTAACAAATGTTCCGTATGACGTAAATACCTCACAGTAATATGTACCTCCTTCGTACTTTGTGTCGAGATTCTTTACTACAATCTTGTACACATCTCCCGATACAGACGATACTTCGATACATGGTTCTGTACTGCTCTTAGTACACTCCTTGCTTACTACTTTTGCTACTGTACCATTTACGAAGTAGAGTACTGCTTCGCGTATGTACGTAGACAGTAGAGGATTCGGAGATCTCACGTAAATTGTCACAGTACAGGATTGAGAAGTGCACAAGCCCTCGACACTTAGTACCTGCATCTGTGCAGCAACTGATGCTGTAGTTGTTGTTGTTCCTGATGATATTAGTCTGCTGACCCATAGGTAGAGTATTACTCCTGCTACGATTGCTATTGCTATTAGCAGTATAGCGGCTACAATTGGCTCTATACCTCTCTTTGCAGTCTTTGTTCTCGCTGTTGTGGTAACCATCAGGTATTGAGTTGTTGTGAGGTTTTTATATGTTACTTGAGTAGTATGCGTTTCATATGTCTCTCATGATACAGCGAGTAATGTTTATTAATCTCAATGCGTCGCTGAGTGAGGGTCATTACTGCGAATTCGCTTCGTGAATCTATCAAGTCTGTACTAATAATCGGGTCTGGCCCCATTAAGATTGCTGAGGCTGCCGAATTCGATTATTCAGGCACGCAGGCACTTAAGGCCGTCAAGGAGGAGGGTATCAGGACTATACTTGTAAATCCTAACGTTGCTACAATACAGACTAGTCATGTCTTTGCTGATCGTGTGTATCTTGTTCCTCTTCGTCCTGAGTATGTTGCTAAGGTCATAGAGCGTGAGAGACCTGATGGTATAATGATTGGGTTTGGTGGTCAGACAGCACTTACTATTGGTGTAGCACTGTGGAAGATGGGTATTCTACAGAAGTATGGTGTCAAGGTTCTTGGTACACCAATTGAAGGTATTGAGGCAGCGCTTGATCGTGACAAGTTCCGTGCACTCATGCAGGAGCATGGTATTCCTGTTCCTCCTAGCAAGGCTGCGTATAGTCCTGAGGAGGCTATGGAGATTGCTGAGGAGATTGGCTATCCTGTAATTGTCCGCGTCAGCTTTAACCTAGGTGGGTCAGGTTCGTTTGTTGCCTGGAGTAGAGAGGAGATGCGTGAGAAGATCTACAGAGCATTTGCAAATGCTGGACTTGTAAAGTCTGTTCTTGTTGAGAAGTATCTTCACTTCTGGAAGGAGGTCGAGTATGAGATAATGCGCGACTACAAGGACAATGCTGTCGCGATTGCATGCATGGAGAACATGGACCCCATGGGAGTACACACAGGAGAGTCCATAGTCGTAGCTCCATGCCAGACCTTGACTGACAGAGAGTACCAGATTGGACGTGACTTATCGATAGCTGTTGCACGTGCAATCAAGCTCGTAGGTGAGTGCAATGTTCAGGTAGCTCTATCACCAACAAGCGAGGACGCGTACGTCATCGAGACTAATCCAAGAATGTCAAGATCGAGCGCACTCGCAAGCAAAGCCACGGGATACCCACTAGCATACATTGCCGCGAAGCTTGCCCTAGGATACACGCTTGATGAGCTGCTCAATAGAGTAACAAGGAGAACAACAGCATGCTTTGAGCC
>JAMOMD010000006.1 GCA_027068725.1 Thermoproteales archaeon
TCAGCAGCTGTGAACTCTATCACTATGGAGAAGGCTCCCGCCTCTTCTAGAGCTCTCGCATCCTCTATTAGCTGAAGCGCATTCTCCCAAGCCTTTCCCATGAGCTTGTAGCCTCCTAGTCTCAGTGCTCTCTGTGGGGTCAGCCCTATGTGACCCATGACAGGTATTCCTGCCTTAACGAGTGCCTCAACCTTGTCAACTATCTCTACTCCTCCCTCAACCTTAACAGCGTCTGCTCCTGCACGTATGAGTTTTGTAGCATTCTTTAGCGCGTCCTTCCTGGAGGTCTCATACGTCATGAATGGCATGTCAGCAACAATGAGTGCCCTAGGCTTGGCGTTTGCTACAGCTTGTGTATGTCTTACAATATCTCTAATAGTGGCGTAGTGTGTTGTTGGGAATCCGTACAGGTTCATTATGACTGAGTCCCCTATCAGGATTCCGTCTACTCCTGCCTCATCAACAATCTTCGCTGTGAGATAGTCGTACGTTGCTATCATTACGAGCTTTCTCTGACCTTTAGCTTTCAGGAAGTCCGTCACCGATATTCTTCGACGAGACTCAGACGACATAGGTATCCTGTGAGAAGACTAGTCTATTCACTGTTGTCCTATACTTCTTAATAATACTTCAGTAAGAGTCTGCAATATGCGTGTTCTAACTTGTGTAAAACTGAGCTTCGCAGCTGCGCATAGCATAAGCTCTAGACTATCTGACAAGTGTGCTGTCATACATGGGCATAACTACAATGTTGAACTATGTTTTACATCAGAGAACCCACTTCCCTGGGTCTGCGATTTTGGAAAATTGAAAGAAATAGCTAGAAGAGTCATAGATAGGCTTGACCACAAGTACCTGCTGCCTGAAGAGATATGTAGAGAAGTCAAGATTGAGATTCCTGGAATCTCTCCATCCGTCATGTGTCTTCCTGTAAGAGAGGTAACTTCTGAAGAGCTTGCTATATATATAGCAAGAGAGATATCGAACGAGCTTGCTAAAGAGCTTCCAAATGTGAGACTTGTCAGAGTTAAACTATATGAGAGCGATACAAGTTTTGTAGAGGTGGAACTTCTATGAACTTACTATTGTTTACAAACTTCATATCTATAAAGGTGATCAAGGGTAGAGATGTTCCGCACAGTAAAAGGCATGTAGTTCTCCTACTTGTTCTTGTGGCACTTATGATAGTCATACTTACGCTACTATTGTGGATACGTGCAAACACGTCCGTTAGCTAATGAATTTCTGAATAAACCTGTTAAGCTCACTTGCAATCTCTGAACATCTTCTCTTCCACCTCTCGTAATCTCTCTCCCTATCATACACTATCCTTCCATTGACTATGGTCATTGCAACATCTCGACCTGTTGCTGCATACACTATGTTAGATACTACGTTATCCATCCTGAGCGGCTGCAGATAAGGACTCTCAGCATCTAGTAACACTAGATCCGCTAGGTATCCTTCCTGAATGTTTCCACCATTGAGCTTCAGCAGTCTGTACCCGCACAATGTTGCTGCACGCAAGACATGCATTGCCTTTATTCTAGTGTCCCAGTAGTTGTTTCTCTGTAGAAGTACTGCAGTCTTCATTTCACGGAACATGTCGAGACAATTGTTACTTGCTGCACCATCTGTGCCTATGGTCACGTTTATTCCAGAGGCCATCATCTCGAAGAATGGGAAGAAACCTGCTGTTGCAAGCTTCATGTTAGATACAGGACAGTGCGTTACTGTAGCATCACTGAAACGTATGAGCTCTATCTCTCTGCTTGTTACCCATCCAAGATGTACTAAGTGAGCATACTTGTTCAGAACTCCAAGATCGTGAAGTATCTCAACAGGAAACTTTCCGTACTTTCTCTTAGCATCAAACACTTCTTTTCTAGTCTCTGAGACATGTATATGCAGATTAAGACCGTGCTCTCTTGCGAATTCTGCAGCAGTCTTCACAGTCTCGAGTGAGCACGTGTATATGCTGTGGACATTAACTATGGGTATTATCAGTTCGTCGTTTCTGTACTTTCTGTAGAAGTTCTCTATCTCTCTAAAACACTTGTCAGCACTATAGAGTACCTCGATCAGTGGTGGACCGAGTGCAGCTCTTATACCATACCTCTTAGCGACCTCTGCCGTTATTTCAGGAAAGAAGTACATGTCAACAAAGGCTGTCGTGCCAGTTGACAGCATCTCCATTACCGCTAGCTCGCTAGCAAGCTCAATGATTCTAGAATCAAGATGTCTCTCGACCTCCCACATCCTGTTAAGCCACTCATGCAGCTCAAGATCGTCGCAGTAGCCTCTGAGCAAGACCATTGGAGAGTGTGTATGTGCATTAACTATTCCTGGAAGTACGATCTTGTTACTGCAATCAACGATGTGGTACTCCTTCTCGCTAACAGTAACAGAGCCTGATTTTGCAATTCTCTCTATCTTACCATTGCGAATTAGTATATCGACATTTGATAGAACTTCGAGAGAGTCTCCAACCCATCTCAGGACGAGTCTACAGTTCTTGAGCGCGATTGCTTCTTGATTACCCATACGTAGATCATGTTGTAGAATGTGAGCATCTTAACATTACCAAGTAGCGAGAATAATCTTGCAACATCTCTAACGTCAGGTAGCTCGACTAGAAACTTCCAGAGACAAGAATAGGCACTAAAGACACGTGGTGAAAACACGAGTGCGAACAATGGTACTAGAATTGCTAAATGAAGTAGAAGTAAAATATAGCTAATAGCTCTATGAGATTTCCAGAAATCTACTATAACAATTGTAGAATTGTGTTTACTAATTCTCTGAAGTTCCTTAACGAGCTTACTGAGCTTAACATGTCTCAGCATGTATGAGCTAACTATAGCACTAGCACACCTATCTCGTAAACACAGCATCTCCGCAGAACAGCAGACATAGTCTACCTGACAGCTCTTGAAGAACTTCCTCTTTGCATGCATCAGACCTGCAAAAGAGAGATCAATCAAGACAAGATGCGTGCCAGATCGATCACGCAGAAACGGCACATTACGACCTGTGCCAGCGCCAAGATCAATCACGAGTACCTTTCCCCTACACTTGCCTAGTTCCCTAGCTACAATGTCCATGTAAAATTTTCGAAAATGCTCATCCAAGCCTAGGGTCATTGCAATAGCCATCTTATCGTAATCACCTTCCTGATACACACGATCATTCAGCTTAGCTATCGTGCTCACTTTCAGGTCTAGGCACAGAAACTTAGCTTAAAGTGAAACGTAGATAGACCTACCACACGAGACAATGCGCAAGGAGTTCAGATGCTTGAGATGTGGAGAATGTTGTAAAGCTGGTCTACTAGTTCCTCTGACGCTTCTAGATTTTCAGGAATGGTACATTAACAGATGTTACCTTCCAATAATGCTGACAGTTAAAGAGAGTAATTATGTGACTGATGAGGCAGGCATAGAGTATGTCTATACAATACTATCACATAGACACACGTCCTTCAAATATATTCGCGATATATACATGTCATACGGTCTAAAACTGCCCAGCGAAGGATGCACATTATATAACGAGAAATATGTTACATGTAGAGTATATACACTCCGCCCACTTGTATGTAAGATCTTTCCATTTGATGTTAATATAAAGGTATGTGACTGGGCTCAAGAAAACTGTCGAG
The DNA here is from genome assembly GCA_027068725.1 of Thermoproteales archaeon. GTDB lineage: Archaea > Thermoproteota > Thermoprotei > Thermoproteales > Thermocladiaceae > JAADER01. Next base: position 3,662 of record JAMOMD010000006.1, read on the forward strand.
CAGTACTTCAGGGGTGTACATTACCAACTAGTGAGATAGTGAAGCTATGTCATCAGTATTCTAGAGAAATTGAGAGAACATACTCTTCGCAGGTTGCATTAGAGAAAATTGAGAGAATTAGAAGAGAAGTTATTGAGAAGGTCGTGAGAAAGTTTGTTAGACAGCTTGCAGATTTCGAAGAAGTAAAATACTTACTTCTCAAAAATATTGAGTATACGACCTGGTAATGGTAAAGAGAGCAACATGGAGAAAACTACGTGATCTACGTATTGGTAGATTCAAAGTCACGCTATATAGAGAACGTGAGCAAGGCTCAATATTCCGCGCCGAGATCTCTGAAGGAACGCTCTATTGCGGTGACATATACTTCAGCTTTAATGACGAGGTCGTGCTTATCTGTCATGTAGGTTCATTAACTATTGACGACGTGTTGAAGATATTACACAAGATAGAGGATTACTTACAGCAGCGTGGTATCAGTGAATGAGCTGAAGTACTTAGAAAGTTCCGAAGTTCAACATCTATGTGAATGTCTAGAACAGGAGGCCTCTAGAGCTGGCTTACTCACACCTGAAATATATGAGTCCTGTCTTCGAGAGACTTGTCGAAAAAATGTTGAATATCTTATAAAACTATCATCCTGTACCTGTGAAGAGCTTCTAGACCTAATAAAGAATATACAGCATGGAGAACTTTGCACATCATTACATCATTATCTAGTCTTTCTACATGCGAAATGTCTTAAAATTCCAAAAGAAGATCTTAACATACTCACACTATTACTAACAGATGTCGAGAAGGGAATGAGAGTACTGTTCAATAAGATAAGAACAGATCTACCGCAAGCCAACTCTCCTGAAGTTGCAATGCGCATTGGCGCATATATCACGCTCCTATCTA
>JAMOMD010000007.1 GCA_027068725.1 Thermoproteales archaeon
TTACGGAGAGCCCGTCGTTCTGCCTGATGGTAGAGTAGTTAGACCAGAAGAAGTTGTGACTGTGACAACTCGAGGATATCTGAAGCTCACCTATACCGGTGATACAGCTCCCTGTGAAGAAGTTGTAAAGCTTGCGCAGGACTCAGATGTGCTTATTCACGAGGCCACGTTTAGCGCAGATGAGAAGCCGGAAGATGTGTGGCCACAGGGACACTCACGTACAGTAGATGCTGCTGAAATAGCACTTCGTGCACGTGTGAGAAAGCTCATTCTTACTCACATAAGCTCACGATACGCAGGTCAGGAAGACAAGCTCCTTCAAGAGGCTAGACGAGTATTTCCAAATACGTACATTGCTCGAGACCTAGAGAAGTACTACATAAGTGTGTGATAGTTCTCGTACACGATAGACGTGAGAAAGAGCGTAGCAGTACTCTCAGCAAATTACAGGAAGGCATATCCCGTAGTGAGATCTCTCGCAAAGCATGGCTATGCAGTCCTGGCGATATTTCACGAGTGGAGAAGCTATGTCCTTTCGAGATACGTCAAGCATAGACTAAGAACGCGACTAGCATCAGTCGCGGATTATGAGAAGCTTCTTCGAGCATTGAAGAGATTTTCTATAGAAAACATATTCCCAATATCGTACACTGACTATGAGAGTATTGGAAAGCTAATTCCTGAGATAGATGTCAAACTTCCATTCAGAGGAAGAGCAGACGAGCTTGCAGACAAGTACCTACTACAGGAAGTGTGTAAGAAGCTTGGTCTAAAGTACCCTAAGACACTGCTAGTAACGCCTCAGGACTCTGACATAGAGCTCATCGTTAGCAAAATTATAAGCGACATTGGTCTCCCCCTAGTAGTCAAGGGCAGGGGAGATGCCTCACGCCCAGTCTACGTTACCACACGAGACGAGCTTAGACAAGAGCTCAGGAAGAGAGTAGGGAAGGAAGTCTTAGTTCAAGAGCTAGTGCTCGGCACTGGCTGTGGATACTTTGCTGTAGCAGTCGAAGGTAAGCCAATCGTAGAATACACGCACACTCGCATAGTTGAGGAGAAGGCTAGCGGCGGTCCTAGTATGAGAGCTTGCTTAGGCTTTGATCCCAGGATCATAAGAGTTGGGCGCGAGATCCTGAAGTACTTCAAGTGGACTGGGCCAATAATGGTAGAGATGAAACAGCACATAGAGACAGGAGAGCTGTACATAATTGAGATAAACCCAAAATTATGGGGCAGCCTCGAGCTCGCAGTATCTCACGGAATTGATCTTCCCTGTGAACTACTTAGACTCGAAGGAGAACCCATAGAGTGTAGGCACAACGTCAGAAGAAAACACACATGCTTCACATGGCTAATAGGATCACTACACTACTTACGTGACAATCCGGCAGTATGGTTAAGAATGCTACGACAAGTACTTCAGGAAGGGGTAGTTCACGTCTCTGACGTACACCTAGATGATCCTCCAGAACTTCTCTACGGCTTCTTAACAAGGCTCATCACCGTCCTTAGAGGATTCTCTAGAAGTGACTGGAAGATAAAATTCATTCAAAATTTTAAGAAAATCGCAAGAATGGTAAAGAATCTAAGACTTGTAATATTTGACTTAGATGGAACTCTCGTGGACTTAGAAGTTAATTGGAAAAAACTTAGGAGAGAATTAGTTAAGAAAGGACTAGTTAGACAGTACGAGTCTATAATGATGGCGGTGCTAAGATCACAGAGAGTTGGATGTTATGAAAAGATTAATGGTGAGATCTCTCGCTGGGAACTTAGAGCCGTGAAGAAAATTAGAAGAAATAATAGACTTTGTATAGAGCTTGAGAAGTTGTCTAAGAAAGTTATGATTGCTGTTGCAACAAAGCAGTGTAAAGAAGCTGCAATTATGGCGCTTGATAGACTTGGCATAAGTTCCTTCTTCAGGATTGTGGTAACTAGAGAGTACTCAGTTCTTAAGGAGGAGCAGGTACGTCATATACTTGCTAGCACGTCTGTCCGTCCTGAACAGGCAGTTGTTATCGGAGACTCACTTGCCGATATGAATGCTGCATGCAGATGTGGAACATGGTTCATAGCGATTGCGAAGAACATGTACATGGCTCAGATGTATGCTGAGTATGGTGTTCCCTGCTTCTTCAATATATTAGACGTGTTGAAAATTTTGAATACTCTCCTCGACAGGATTCAGGGAAGAGCGTGTACATAATACTCACACACGATGTCGATTCTATACGAAGACCTATAAAACACGTATTACAGAGATGGCGACGCTTCACGTTTACAGACCTTCTAAAACATCTCCTGAGACTACATAACTTGTACAATAACATTGAGGAAATACTAGCACTTGAGGATAGGTATGGTGTACGCTCAACCTTCTTCGTACCTGTGCAACTATTTCCAATAGACGAGATAGTTGACACGCTACGAAACGCTATCGCACAGGGCTGGGAAGTACAGCTTCACTATGTGTACGAGTCAATTCAGCCAGAATCATTACTAAAACTTCAGAAACAGTACATGGAGCAGAGACTAGGCGTAAAAATAACGGGCATACGCGTTCATAATCTAGTCATAAATAAGGAACTACTACGCATATTCTCAAAGGCAGGAATATTATACGATTCCTCGTACAGAGCCGAATCATTAGATACTTATGATCCTGTGTTTATTGAAAACATATTGGAAATCCCGATCGCTGTAATGGATGCCGATTTGTTTGGAAGATTACATATGAATGAAGATTACGCACTGAAATACATAATGTGGAAAGTATCAGATGCACAAGCACGCGGATACAAATTCTTTACAATACTATTCCATCAGGAATCGTATAAAATGAAGGGAGGAAGAATATACAGAGAATTGCTTAGGCAGCTCGCACTTCAGGGACACATATTCCTGAGGTGCATGGACGTCTACGAGATTGTTAGAAAAACAGGAATTGCTGAGAGAAGAGAAAGTTAGAAGCATTGGTCGGGCCGCCGGGATTTGAACCCGGGACCTACGGGTCTCCACCAGCCCGCCACTGTACGAGCGGCGGGCTGGCTACAGCCCGCCGCTCTGCCAGGCTGAGCTACGGCCCGTTCTTCAAATCGTGGGTCATGCATGTGATTAATAAACTTTACCCCGTGAAGGGTCAGTGACCCGGTTATCATCAGGATTCAGCCAAGCACGACGTTCATCACCACTGACAATATTAACCACATGTTAGACGTAAAAAGACTAGAGTGATGATGGGCATACTGGCCGATGAGTGAGGAGACGGCACGAGACTGAATTTTTGTCATTACTAACTTTTCATTAGAAAAGGCTCGACATGATGATAGACCTCGCAACTGATATAAATATGATGAGCTGCACCGTGAGCTGAAGTGATGAGCTCTGCCCATGGCAGAAATTGATGACGATAGAGGTCGTGGCTGACTATTTCAGTTCGCCATTGTTTCATCACATTACATCAGTGCGTAGGTGGGTCATCACTTGATGAGAATAGTCTCATTGCAGGGATTTAATAATTTAGTAAGAATGTGCGGTGAATACGTCCCCTCCCCGCTCATCTGGCCCATCACGGGGCCATCCCGGGGAGGCTCATTTTTAATTAAAAACTGGTAGTTAAAAATCCTCCTCCGTTGGTTTAATTATAAGACTTTTTCACGATTTGTCTCGAGATTAAAATCGTATGTTTATAAGACTTCTATAAACTCCTTTACTCGCGTTAAAGCGAAGCAACTAGTAGTGAATGTGCGATTTCTATGGTTTTAGAAAGTTTTGTTTTTTGGTGCGGCCGCCGGGATTTGAACCCGGGTTCAGCGGCTCGGCAGGCCGCCATCCTAGACCAGGCTAGACTACGGCCGCGATAGTTCGTTGTTGAGTGAGTGCGTGGTTTAATAAGGGTTACGCCAGTGCCTCGATGTTTCGCAGTAGTTTAGCTATGTGCTTTACCTGTTCGCGCAGTCTTGTTAGGTCTAGATATGCTGCTATCGTGATTGTGTTGTCTTTTGTGTACAGTAGAAACACATCCTTGTCTATGTTTCTTATTGCTTGACTTGTCCTCGTTTGTGCAGTACTAAGCTCGTGTTCTGGCAATATCAGCTTCAATATTCTAGGCTTACCATCTTCTCTCTTGTACACGATCTTTGGCAGTTTCTTATTTGTCTGAACTCTGAGTACTAGCACGTCATGCTTGTTTAGCATCTTTGCTATGGGCATGTATAGTATGCTATACCTAGGCATCAGCACTACGTAGGTCTCGATTATTTTCCTATCATGAGTGATGTACCTTGCACGAAAGCCAGTGTACAGGCCAAGTAGCATGTACTCCTTGTCAACGGGCTTGAACTCATGCTCTAGAAGACGTGAGAGGGTCCTCAGTGTCAGGATGTTTATTCTCCTACCCTGAAAGAAGTGGACTACGACTATAGCCGAGAGACCAGCGACAGCTAGTGCATAGTCTAGCGGTGTCATGTTCTGACTAGGTTCTCTACATATGGCTTGAGTAGACTTAGCTTATCTATTCCCTGAGGCTCCTC
>JAMOMD010000008.1 GCA_027068725.1 Thermoproteales archaeon
GTATACTATCTGGCGAGAATTGGGCGAGATCGATGGCGTGAGCATTGGAATACTTGGGGATCTAAAATATGCCAGAACTGTGAAATCGCTAATTGAGGGTTTAACTCTGTTCAGGCCAAGCAAGATCTACCTGATATCACCGCCAAGTCTAAGACCAAGAAAGGAGATACTGCAGATCCTCGATAGTGCTGGTCTACGTTACGAGTTTGCTGAGAACCTTGATGAGGTCATTCAAGATCTTGACGTTCTGTACGTAGTGAGGATACAGAAGGAGAGATTTCCTGATGTTGTTGAGTATGAACGTGTGAGAGGGAGTTATAGGGTAACTCTTGAGACACTTAGAAAAGCAAAGGACACACTCATAATCCTACACCCATTGCCGCGTGTTGACGAAATTTCGCCTGATGTTGATAGTACTAAGTATGCTAGATATTTCAAACAAGCAGCATACGGAGTCCCCATCAGAATGGCGTTGCTCACGTTAATATTTGGAAGAGAAGATAAGGTGAGATGATGCAGGAGAGCCGCGAGCTTATAATTCGAAAAATAAAGGATGGAATAGTCATTGATCACATACCTGCTGGAAGAGCACTCACTGTATTGAAATTACTGAAAATAACAGGAAAAGAGGGACTACGTGTTGCACTTGTGATGAATGTTGAAAGTAAGAAACTTGGTATGAAAGATATAATAAAGATAGAGGGCAAGGAGCTATCTAAAGAAGAATTATCAATAATAGCGCTCGTCGCTCCAACTGCTACAATAAACATAATTAGAGATTACAGAGTAGTATCAAAGTTCAAGGTCGAAATACCTGACAGGATAGAAGGAGTACTGAAGTGCATAAACTCAAAATGTATAACAAACAAGAAGGGTGAGCCAATACGTACAAGGTTCATAACAGTATCAAAGAATCCGCTAATAATAAAGTGTGACTACTGTGGAACGCACTACACAGCTCAGGATATAGAGTACATGTTAGCATAAGAGATGAGAAAGCTCCTAAGGTATGCTCATCCTGAAGTGACTTACAGAATATCACACAAAGTTTTGTCACTATTATCAAAGGGTCTACACCTAAATAAAGATGAGAAAGCTAAGGCAGAGAAACTGACATTACCTTCAAAATTGTTTAACATAAGACTAGACATACCAGTTGGTACAGGTGCCGGCATCGATAAAGATGGAGACCTCGCAAAGTTATATCTAACATTATGTGGTTTTCATACAGTAGGCTCAATTCTACTACATCCACGCCCCGGTAACCCACATCCTAGATTATACAGATACCCAGAAGCTTTGTCCATGATAAACGCTATGGGTCTTCCCTCACGTGGTATTTCTTATGTTATAAAGAATTTGCTTCAAATTCCTGAGAGATATGTAGTGATAGCAAATATTGCAGGTTTTACTACTGAGGAGTTTGTGATACTTGCAAAGGTTTTATCTCGTATTGATTGTGTGAAAGTTATTGAACTAAACATCAGTTGTCCGCAATATAAGAACATTAATTTGCACGAGCCAAGATTTCTTGAGGATCTACTTCAGAGAGTTAGAGAAGTTACTAGAAAACCGATACTTGTGAAGATAAGTCCCAGAATGCATGTTTTTCTAAGAGACATTGTTAGGGTTTGCGAGAAGTTTAGTAATGTTGGGTTAACTATAGCAAACTCCTTTCCTGTAAAGGCTGAGTTTATGTCGAGTGGAATTGGTGGTGTTAGTGGGATTTTGATATATAGACTTATGAGAAAGCTCGTTGAGATTGTTAGAAAGATTAGTGATATAGTAGTTGTCGCGTGCGGAGGCGTGTTCTATGGTGAGCAAGTGTATGAACTTCTAACAAGGTTTAATGTTTCTGCTGTGCAGGTTGTGACTGCTATAGCTTATGAGGGACCTTTTGCTCTCGTTCGCATTATTAGGGAACTAGAAGCTGTAGTAGAGTCACGATAACTATTGTTAAGGGAATTGATAGAAATAGCACTGTTAGTGCTCGTCTTGCATATTTGAAATCTATTAGTCTTATCCTATATGCTAGACTAACACCGACAAGTGAGCATACTAGGAGAACGGAGAAGCTTATCGGTATTTTGAATATTGTAGCTATTTGAGATGTTAGAAATGTTATTAGCATTATTGTTAGACAGGCCGTCGGTGTTAGTATGTACATTCCTGCAAGTTTCATAAGTGTTCTTCTGCCTGTTAGCATAATTCCGCATAACATTGCTAGAATTATGCCTATTGCAGATTCTACGCTATGTCCAGTAAGTGACCACAGAAGACCAATGTTGTTCGCTCCGAAAGAGAAGCATAGTAAGAATGTCATAGTTATTGATAGGAGTCTGTAAAGTGCTATAAATTTCATAGGCTTTGTACTGCCAATTTTTCTAAATAAATTCAGTACTAGTGGTGATACAAGTATTATTATGATAGCTGATGATAGCCAGTAAGTTAGCGCCATTACGAACTTGTGCAGAACTGCCGCATCAGCGGATGTGAGTATTTTCGAGAATGCTAGACCTGTCGTGAGCACATACATTAGTGATATTGGGACTCGAGCTAGCTCTCCAAGGAGAATTACTGCAAGTGTAACTGCAAGAATCTCGTTAAGTCTAGGCTGTGGAAGAGCTACAAAGTGCATATTCCACCCTTCCACGAGAAGACCTGTAAGAAAGCCAATTACTGCAAGTAGTATTGCTTCTCTATCTGTGAGAAGTCTCGAGCTTACGACTGGTCCTATACATACTGAGAGGTTGTTACTAGAAATCAGGTAGGTGAGAGCCAGGACTAGGAGAGGTGTTAGTAGTGCCTGTATGCTCATTAACTTCTAAATGTTAGGACAGGGATAGCATTAGTATGAACGCGAGCTCTGCAACATCCTTTATTTTATCAAGTATTGTGTCGACCATGTACACTATCGATATCGATGCATAGAACTCAACGATCGACAGGTTAGATGCTTCTGCATATATTGTCTCGAGCATAGAATTCTTTAACTCGTCAACTTCTTCTTCAAGTTTTTCAATTAGTCCAATTGTTGTCTTTGTTGATTTTATGTCTTCGGAAAGTATTTGTGTGAACATCGTCTTTAAATGATTTAGACCTTGAAGTGCTTTTTCTCCACATATTGTGATGTACTGAAAAATTTTTGATATTAACTTAGTGTTCTTCGAATGTCGTCTCAATCTGTCAAGCTCCTTTGATAATATGTGTACTTCATCTAACACATCGTCTAGTGCATGTGTTAGCAATTCTGTTATATTCAGCACCTGCATTGTTACTGCTCCTCGTGAAACAAGTTCAAAGATCTCTCTAGCAATCTCGTCACCTCTCTTCTCGTATTCAGATACTTTGCGTACACATTGTTCGCTATTTAACTCACACTCAGGATTGATTAATGCCTGTAGAGCACTTATTGACAAGTCTAAGTGCTCTCTAATTTTGCTAAATAGCTCATTTTCGTGTCCGCGCAGTGTGCTTATTATCTTGTCAAGTATGCGCATGACAATTACCTTCAGCTGAGCTTGAGCATTTTAAATACCTAGCTCAGGAGGACGACGCCTATTGTGAAGAGCAGGTTAGCAGCATCCTGTGCTAGGTCTGCAATATTGTCAACTATCTGAACGATGTTTCTCAGAGATACATATTCTTGGCAGGTTATGTCTCTGCACTTGGCTAGTTTGAGAAGAGCCTCATTTTTTAGAACATCAACATCGTGCTCTATGTCGTTGACCATCTTCACGACATGCGATATCTCGCTCATGTCTTGACGTGTCACACATTCACGTAGTAGCTCTACGGCTCTCACGCACTTGTCTAGTCCCTGCGTGATCTCGCTCCTCACGAGGCTCCAGTTATCTTTGAGAGGCTCAAGACTGAGGTATCTCTCAAGTTCTAGAACGAGAACGTTCGTACTATCGAGCATGTCATCAAGCTTGCCGAGGAGTATCGACATTAGAGGTATTATGTGGGGCGCAGATGTGCCGCTCTGTACTATGTTACGCCATATTTCCTTGACGATCTCGTCACCTCTAACTTCCATCTTCTTCACAGTCTCACAGAGCATGTGACAGCTAGTCCTCATTTTCTCAAGGTCCTCTCTCATGTATGTGAGTACTGTCCTTAGGGCACTCTCTGTCAGGTCTAGGTGCTTGAGTATGAGATTGTGTATCTTCTTCTCTATCGAGGTCTTTGCTAGCAATTTAGCAAGTATGTTTCGCATTTCCTAACTTTAGACACGTCTCAAGTACTTATCTATACTTCTTGCTGCCTCTAGCCCTGTCTTAACTGCTTGACCTATCGATGATGGGCCAAGCACAACATCGCCAGCAGCAAAAATCTTCTCGTTAGTGGTCTGGTACTGCTCATTAACAACTATTTTTCCGCCCCTGAGCTCTATGTTGAGTACTCGAGCAGCGTCTTCAGTTACGGGAGGTGTCGGCTCTTCGCCTATTGCCTCAATTACTTGGTCACACTCAACTACAAGCGTGTTA
>JAMOMD010000009.1 GCA_027068725.1 Thermoproteales archaeon
TCCGAAGCCTTCTTCACACCCCCTTCCTGAAATGCCTTCCTGATAGCCTCAACCTTGTCTCTTATGCCGAACTTGTCTAGGTATTCGTCAGGGAGACCAGCTGCTATGAAGGCTACGTAGGGTCTCACTATCTTTCTAGCCTTATCAACGGTGTCTGATGCAGATACGCAAGTGTGTGCAATAATTTCTAGCGAGTCTGCACTTCTTGATGCACGTGACGCACCTTCCTTAACCTTGTCTATCATAAGCTTTAGCATGTCTAGATGAGAAGCATTTAGCAAGACACCATCCGCAAGTTCTCCAGCAAGCTGCAGAGTCTTTGTTGCTTGTGCACCAACGTATACTTTGACAGGTCTGTACGTGTAGAACATCTTTGCATTACTTATTCTGAATACTGAGCCCTCAAAGCTAACTTTTCGACCTTGCACAAGCTCTCTTATTATGAGAATAGCCTCGCGAAGTCTCGTCAGTGCTTTCTCTCGCTTTATACCTATCATCTCGAGCGTGGTCTTGTCTCCTGCACCAAGACCAAGATTGAACCGTCCTTCCGTAAGCTCATTTAGGCTAAGTGCAAGTGATGCAATATATGCAGGATGCATAACGTAGGGATTCGTAACACCAATACCAAGCTCAATGCGTTTTGTTACCATGCCTGCTGCGCACGCTGCAACGTAGGGGTTTCTATTAAAGAAGTGGTCTGTAAACCATACCTGATCTATGCCAATGTTCTCTAGCTCTCTCACAAGTTCAGCAATTTCTCTTATGGGGTACTGTGGAACAATCTCTACCCCTACCTTGACCACAGTACTGTACTAGGTGCTCAGCATTAAGATAATGTCAATGTTAGTAAATGATCAAGACTTTACAGACTTCGACGATAATGTCTGCCATAGTACTGTCAGTGCTCTATCCCATACACCTAGCTCGACCGTTGGAAATGAGTAAGTCGCATTCTCACAGTAGTACCTATCAATGTTCAGTATTGTTAACTCGGGCATGTAGTGTCTTATTGCTGATGTTATCTGCTTTAGTATATCTTCTCTATGACATATTGTCACTATAAGATCAGATTTCCTAACTTCTTTAAAACGACCTAGCTCACATAGGTTAAATACAAACTCTATAAGATTCATGCCAATTACCTGAGGAATTTTGTCACGAAGAATTTTCTCAGATACTAGAGATGCTACAACAATTGCTCGTTTAAGAGATGCTATGTTAGAAATAAATTCAACAAGATCTACACGTGGAAGCTTAAGATCAGGTAATGCTGAGCCTACTATGATTGTTAATCTCTTAGACTTGCTAATTATGTGTGCAGCTCTTCTTGGAGATACTACAAGCGCGTACTTTCTTACTAGTCTCCTGTAGAATGCTATTCCATACCTTAGCCTTTTCCTGTAGTCTTCAATCTTCATTTTCTTCTATATTTCTGATACACCTTGTCTAGAAGTGTTATATCTGTAGGAACGTGCTCTAGCGGTTTCCATCCAACCTCCTTCAAGTACTCCATCACCTCATCTCTATACAACATCGGTATGTCAGCCTCTGTACGAACGTACAGGTGTAGGTCTGGAGGCAGCTTACCAAAGAACCTCTTGTAGAGCTCGATATAGTGCATCAGCTTTATTGACCTGCCCTTCGTTGTGTCACTAGGTCTCATACATAACTTCACTGCCATGACCATGCACTCCTCGGCAGTCTCAGCAATATACATTAGATGACTCGGGGTTGGGCCTACGTACTCTCTCTCTCCTGTTCTCATATCTATGACCTTCCACTTCTCCTTATCATACACGTCTCCTAGAAGTGCCCTGATGTACTTACTTCCATGAGGTCCAACAATGACAGGTATTCCAAGCCTGTTAAATCCTGTTATTATTGACTTAGCTTTCTGACTCATTATACCCCACACTATGCCGCATGCTCCTACTCTGTTCAGGATGTAGTCAGCAATCTCCTCGTAATTTGCAGCTATCTGTCTTCCACCAAATATTGCTGCAATCTTGACGGCTGCACCTGCAATATGTGCATTTGCTAGGCATGGACCAACATTGACTATGCATCCTCGATCAAAGGCATCGTAGAACTCCTCGTATGGTGTCTGGCCATCCTCGTTCTTGTACATTGCTATTGCCATGGCAGCACAGCCTGAGGCAACGACAATGAATCCTCTTCTAGCAAACTCTCTAGCCATCTTAGCAACGTCTGCAGGTCCTCTAGGCCATGTTGCACATCCTGCAAATGCTATTACTCCAGGAATCTCGCCAAAGACAATGTCTTTGCCAACGTTTCTAATCTCTACGTCTCTGATGGGTCCTCTTCCGATCCTTATCTTGAACCTCTCGTTCTGTCCCTTGACGTTGAGGTAGGCCATCTCTATTAACGTCAGGATGGGTATGCCTCTGGGGCACACTTCTTCACATCTTGCACAGCCTAGACACAGATCACGCATGTTGACAAGTAGCCCAGGGTCACCGTGAGCCATTGCTCGTACAGCTTCAGGAATAGGCAGGTCTATTGGACATGCTTGTCTACATAAGTTACAGCCAATACATTCCTGAGCAATCTTCTTCAAATCGTCGAGAGATAACATTCTCTTGAACTTGCCCCTAATCGCAGCCATCTCAATTGCTAGCTTTGTTGCAACTTCGCCCATCTTCTCCTCATCAAGTATTACTGCTCCTGGATAGCGTCCAGTTACGAGCAACTTAACTATCTCATCTGCAGGAAGCTCAGTCAAGTCAGGAAGACCATACATTGCCTTGTCAGTTCCTGCCAAGACAGGTGACATCATTCGCTTAGCTTCTTGCACGAGCTTGAGTGAGATGCACTGCTCATCTACCACGATAGTGTCTGCAAAGCCTAGTCTCAGGAATCTGAGCTGGTGAGATATTGGGCCAATTATCTTTGCTGTACCCTCGCTCTCTCTAGCTATTTCATGTGCTGTACAGCAAAGCCCAGCAACCTCAATCTTCTCTCCTGGCTTTCCATATCCTGCCTTCTCCATGTACTCTATTATCTCGATACCATCAGCAACATTGTGCCCAATACATAGTACTGTTGGCTTTGTAGGATCTATAACCCCAAGACCAATCTCAGCAAATGGCACATTCTCTTGACCCTTCGGATATCTCAGAGCAGCTACCTGAGCAATATCTGCTGCCTCCATTGCTATCAGATCCATCATGCCGATGTGGAAGGCCTTTGACTCGAAGTCCAGAATGCTGCCTTCCTGTCCTATGTGGATTGCCGAGAGAGCACTCATTATTTCTCTAGCAACGTACTCTATGACAGTTCTCAAGTCACCGAGAGTCTTTGGCTTGAGACCAGTGACTAGCGTTATGAGTGGAGTTGTTATTTCAATCTCATTACTTATGTACAATGGATAGTTTCTACCAAACTTGTCAATTAGGAAATCTATGATGTGTGCAGCATGAGCAGCATGAGTTGCGGCGCCTATGCATACTGATAGTAAATGCATTCTTGCCTGATGTGTTCTCATGTCAATACCACACGCGCCCCTCTTACCTTGACTCAGGTCACACTTACCATAGCCACAGAGGCAACAGTAGTCACATTGAGGCAGGTAGAATGGTCTATACCTAGACAGTAGCAGATGATCCCATTCGCGTAGAGTTGGTATTCGTGGAAATGGTGTTGGACCTTTCTCTTCTACAAGTATCTTCTTTATCAGGAACTCTATGCTGTCAACATCTTCAATGCGGATGATCACGTATTACGACCCAAGGTATTAATTACTAAGCTTTGTTGCTAATATTAGCGAATTCTTAATTGAAAAACCTAGATACAGCAACTACTTCTTACGCTTAGAAACTAGCATGTTAAAAGACAGATCCTTCGGACACTTGCCCAATATCTTACTAACATAACACATATCGATACCACGCCTAAGTTCACTAACAGCTCCTCTACACTTGACACTTGCCTCTGTAGTAAGCACAAAATCTACCTGTTGTTCCACTGCAATGACCGCAAGCAACATGTTAACTCCAACACTATCAGCATCAACAAGTTCCGTAACATTCCCAGCCCCAATCAACATTAGCTCATCAGGAAACTCTCGCCTAATCAAGACAAGTCTAGCAATAGAATCCGAGAAACCATAGAGAGGAGGCGTTAAAAGAGGATCAAGAATAGGCTCACCTCCGAGCTTTCTAACAGCATCGACACAGGACTTGAAGTACGTTATCAGACCAGTACTGTCAGGCACACTCTCTGGAACAATTACGACACCTACATCATCTAACCTAGCATGCCAGTTCTGCAGCTTACTTAAAGTAAAGCTCAGTAAAAGATCAGCACCAGACTCGAGAGCTGTTATAAGCTCGCTGTCAGCAAATGTATCAACACTTACAGGAACCTCTCCAAGCTCTTTCCTGATAGCATATATTATCTCTCTAACCTTCCAAGGCCTAGGATCACCTGCAACACAGCCTACGTCAACAATATCTGCACCAGACT
>JAMOMD010000010.1 GCA_027068725.1 Thermoproteales archaeon
TAAACTTGTTCTTGGAGGTGGGGAGCCTCTCCTAGACCCCAACATATGTAGCATAGTTAGCCTTCTAAAAGATTTCAATATAAGAATAATCTTGCTAACAAACTGCTACATACTTGATGAGCGTATGGAACTTCTAGAGATGTTAGATAAGGATGATACAGTTGTTGTAAGTATTAAGTCCGTAGATCCTGTTAAACATAGAGTAATAACAGGAAAGTCTCTTAGGAGAGTTGTTAAGAATCTCCTAATGCTTTATAATAAGCATAGCGTTAGTGTCAAGGTAGAGACTGTATTTGTGCCCGGTCTTGTAGATGTTTTTGATATTGTAACTCTTGCAAAATGGATTGAGGAGAATATGCCTGATGCTGAGCTTATAGTTGATTCGTATATTCCCGTTCCTGAGCTTCCTTACTCGGCACCTACTGAGAAAGATTTTGAGAAACTTCTTCAGGAGTTGAGTAAGATAAGCATTAGAGTAAGCTTGAGAAGACCTAGTAAGGTCGAGACTTCTGGTAAGGTTGTGTGTAATGGTAAGATAGTGCTAGACAACTACAAAACTAGTGACACAATACACCTAGTTCATCCAGTTCTTCCTGAAGGTATGCTCGCACCACATACGTAGCAGTACCTTGGATTGTTCGGGTTCAGGTCTGCACCACAGTATGGACATCTAAGGCTTGTCTTTGCGTATTTATGCGGTGGCTCAAAATATTTTCTATATATGAGATAGTAGTATAGCTGCTCTTTGCATAATATTGTCACATTATCCTTTTCTCTAATTTCTTCTCTAAGTCTCTTAAATTCATCATCAGAAATTAGTGCTGAAACATATTGTCGAAGTAATGTAAAGCCTGACCCAAATTCTATAGGCTCTTTTCTTCTCCATACTATTTCACTTGGCAAGAAGTTCTCAAATGCTAATCTCAGGATATACTTACCTATAACATTTCCATTCTTTTGCAGAACTTTGTATTGTACAGGTATTCTGAGTGCTAGATCGATAACTTTTTCATGTAGAAAAATTGACTTTACCTCAAGTCCAAGGTTCTGACCGATTATGAATGCTGGAAAGTACCAGAATGAGGGAAGTTTACGTACATATTCTTCAAGTTCTTGTAAGTTCATTCTAAGCATGTAGGAGTATCCGCAGAATAGTTCGTCTCCACCATCTCCTGTTGCGACACTTCTGTAGCCTAGGGCTCTAATATATTCAAATGCTATTAGTATTGGAACATCGTTAGGTATTTCCATAGGAGAGAAAGTTCTTAACATTTTGATTATTGTTGGGATTTTCTCAATAGCATACTCAATATTTACTGATAGAACTACATGTCGTAGTTTCAGAAGTTTTGTAAGTTTTCTAGCGTATTCAATGTCTCTTCCTTCCTGTTCTAGAGTTACTGTGATGCATAGTGGTTTCTTGTCTTGAAGTAAGTATGTCGTTATTGAGGAGTCTAGTCCTCCGCTGAGTAGGACAGCATCAGTGCTGAGCTCCTTAGCTACGTTCATCAGGACTTCTCTTAGCTTAGCTGCGAGATTATGTAGCTCGCTCATTCTTGTGCTCATGTTAATACTGCTTATAAGTCGCGATTTTAGAGTAGTTTCAGAATGAAACAGGAGGTAATAGTTGTAACCGAGGATGAGCTAGCAAAGGTAGAGGAGTCTGTCAAGAGAGCTCTAGCTAGCGGTGCATTCAGGATAGGCCTAGTCGTAGTTGCTAGACGCAGAAGCAGAGGTGAGATAATTGGCTCTCTCAGAACAGTACTGAAGGGAAACATCTTCCCGTCTATTAGTCTGTGGATTGTGCAGTCTCAGGACGAGGTTGAGCGAATCAGAAATCTGAACCTTGGTGAGCTCTATGAGTAAGCCAGTACCTCAGGTAATTCTTAGCACTGATCGTAGTTTGATGACTGATCATCACGGCAAGGAATTTCTAGGATTTGGCACTACAGCTCCTCTCATTTTGCCACGAAAATTCATGCAGTGGCTCTTCTGTCCACCAATAAAGCATGAGGATGGTATTGTGTGGCAGGCACCTTACGGTCTTAGAAGAATTGAGGCAAGACTTCTACACGATGGTATTAATGCAGCTGTTGTAGATCCCGACTATGTTCCAAAGTATATTGAGAGAGGTGCGAAGATTCTCATAATTCGTCATCACGATTGGTTTGGTCTTAATCCTCCAACTACTACATGGACAGCATTTATAGATAAGGAACCTCTGAACGCTGTACTATTTAGAGAATTTATTGAAAATGTGTGTAAACTCAAGTCAAGGTATGACTTCAAGATAATTGTAACTGGACCAGCCGTGTGGCAGTGGTTACATAAGTATGAGCTTATTGATAAGTATGATATAGATGTCATAGTTGATAGTAATGGCGATAGAGAGGAGATTGTAGTCTCAAGAATTGTTAGAAAACTGTTGAATAACGAACCTGTACCATCCTACATTAAGATAGGAATCAAGGATAATCTTACAGTAGACAAGCTTGTGCCGATAGTACATGCTAGTGTTAATGGACTTGTCGAGATTGGTAGAGGCTGTCCACGAAAATGTGCGTTCTGTTCTGTTGGTAATAGACCGGTAAGATGGTATCCGCTGGATTTCATAGAGAAGGAGATACAGGTGAATGTTCGCGAAGGTCTTGATCATGGTATACTTAGCTGTACAGACGTGCTGCTGTATGGCTCTGACACTGTTGTACCAAATCCTGATGCTGTGCTTAAGGTAAACATGCTTGCTAAGAAGTATTGGAGACAGGTAGGGTGGAGTCACTGTACACTTGCAGCAGCTGTTGCAGATAAGAAACTCATAGACTCGGTGACGGAGATCCTGATAGATGGTGAGCATCAGAAGCTTCTCGGTGTTGAGGTTGGGATAGAGAGTGGAAGTGTCAAGTTAATGAGACAGCACATGCCTGCAAAATCTAAGCCATTTCCTGTCGAGAAGTGGCCAGAGATTGTTGAGGAGGCGTTTGCTCTATTTCATGAGCACAACATTGTGCCAGCTGCAACACTGATCGTAGGTCTGCCAGGCGAGACTGAGGATGATGTAAATGCAACAACAGAGCTAGTAAGAAGATTACGTCCTTACCGAAGCATAATTGTTCCCATGTTTTTCGTACCAATGGGACCAAGTAGACTTGGTAAGGAAGAGTGGTTCAGAAGAATAAAGCCCTACCATGTTGATCTGTTAGTCACATGTCTTGACCATGCGCTATACTGGGCAGAGAAGCTAGTTGATGAGTATCTGACAGGTATGAAATATGCAATTGTTAGAAGGGCACTAAAATGGTTCTTATCAAAGGTGAGAGAGTACAGACCGAAGATTATTGAGAAATTGAGAGAATTTGCAGAATCAGGGTGAGAGATGTCAAAACTGTACATCGTAGGTGTAGGTCCTGGAAAACTAGAATACCTAACACTTAGAGCATATGAAGTACTTCGTAAAGTTAGCATAGTTGTTGGATATGGAAGATATATAGAACAGATTGCTCCAATAATAAGAGGCAAGACAATTTTCACAACAGGAATGAGAGACGAAGTGAAAAGATGTCTAATAGCAATTAGATATGCAGCACAGGGATACGATACTGCACTCGTATGCGGTGGCGACCCAGGAGTGTATGGTCTAGCTGGTCTCTGTCTACAAATATGTGCTGAACTTAGTATAGATATTGAAGTTGAGATTGTTCCAGGTATAACAGCAGCACTTGCCGGTGCGTGTCTTGTAGGTGCACCACTTATGAGAGATTTTGTTGTGCTAAATCTCAGTGATATACTAATACCCTGGGAGGAGATTGAGCACAAGCTCAGAAAAGCACTAGAAGGAAACTTCACAATAGTTATATACAACCCATGTTCGAAAAAGAAGTACAACATAGAGAAGGTGTTTAACATTGTCAGACAATACTATCACAATACATATGTAGCAATTGTGAAAAATGCTCTACGAGAAGGACAGGAAATATACATATCAAAGATAGAAAATGTAGACATATCGAAAATCGACATGAATACGATAGTCATAATATGTTCGCCACATGTCTACTTCAGGAAAGGATGGTTAATAGCTGAGAGAGGATACGAGCCAAAGCTCAGGAAGCTGCTTAACGATAGGGAGACACTTGAGAAGTTCATTAATGTCAGTCCAGCTCCGCGTCGTCATTCATCAGCTTACTGAGCTTTCATCACGATAAGAACCTCCTAAATTCTGTAAAGATATCGAGAATATAAGGGTTGATGAGAGCCGCGGTATCTGAAGTAATGATGACTGGACAACCAGCTGACTATCTTGAACGTTCTCTTACTAGCTTCAGAAATAGGTCAAATATCCAAGATGTGTCGTGTGGTCCTGGGCTTGCTTCTGGGTGGAATTGTGTTGTTATTATTGGTAATGTTCTGTGCTTTAGTCCTTCAACTGTTCCATCATCA
>JAMOMD010000011.1 GCA_027068725.1 Thermoproteales archaeon
ACTTATAACAATGGTGACTACGGAAGATATTAGAGCAACAACGTATGGTGTACTTGAAACAATAGTAAGGCTAGCAGCAGTTCCAGGACCAGCCATAGGTGCAGTACTATGGAAAATAAATCCAAAACTAGTTTTCTATACATTTGCAGTGTTAGCGGTACCGGCAGTAACGGTACTAGTAATCTTAAGGAGAAAGTTACAATAAGGTAAGTAGATTATAGTTAGGGTTCTGTTACATGTATTTCATTAGTATTTGTGCTTTTTTTATTATTTTTCTGAGCTCTGTCTCGTCTAGGTACTGTCCGTATTTTTGTTTTAGTTCTTCTAGTACTTTGTCCTGAGATTCTCCTTTTCTTAGAAGATCTTTAGCATCTTCTAGTGCCTGTTCTTTGTAGTACATTTGTTCTGTCCAGTGTATTTGTCCGCAGGGCGCGTTTACGAGTCCTGTCCTTGTGTCGTAGGACCATGTGTGTCCGCATTTTCTACATTTGAATGTTAGGACTTCGGAGCTGAGTATGATCACGTCGCTTGATCCGCACTTTGGGCAGGTCATCTAGCTAGTCTTGTTGCTTAATATTTAATGAGGTTGACACTAGTCCGTGGGATCACGAGTTAGTAAGGCATGTATTGTGTACTATAGGGACTCAGATAGAGAACATGCAAATAGAGTACTTGAGATGTGCTCAAGCGTTGGCATAGAGGCATCTCTTGGTATTCCGCACGATGATTATCCTGACGTTGTCATAGTTGTAGGTGGGGACGGTTCTGTACTACAGTATCTTCACGATCTTGTGACAAATCGACAGGAGGAGCTTGATAAGATTATTAATATACCAGTGTACCATGTTGGTTCTGGTAAGGTCAATTTTTTCTCAGATATTGATGTAAATAACATAACTGTTGAACATGTTGAGAAGCTTAGGAGAGGAGACTATTTTATAGATGAGAGAACACTGCTTGAGGCGTCTAGTGATAGGATATTCACATTGTGTCTTAATGAAATTCTTGTGCGTTTTGTTAATCCTGGTAAGATATGCAGATTTACTGTTAGAGAGGTTGACGGTGAGGAAATTCTTTCAGGAAGAATGGATGGTGTAATAGTTGCTACGGCTACTGGCTCGACTGCGTATATTCTAGCTCTTGGAGGACCAGCAGTTGACTATAGGTTACAGGATCTGAAGGTGATAATACCAGTAGCTCCCTTCTCTCCTGCTCTTGTTCCTATTGTACATCCTGTTGATGTAGATATAGAGGTCGAGTCTGAGGGAACTGCCATACTTGTCGCTGATGGCATGTACTATGGTAACTGTCAGAGGGTTCTCGTTAGAAAGAGCAAGTACAGGCTCAAGTTTGTGCGAACAAGACCATACTTGTTCTACAGTAGACTATCTAGGAGACTAGTGACGTCCTGAATAGCTGACACACTTCTTAAAAGTATTAGTCAAGTCACGACAGAAGTGCCAACTCTGCTAGAGCTTGCTGCGACTATTGTACTACTATCACTGACAGGTGCACTAGCACCAGGACCACTGACAATGGCTGCGATTGTCCTTGGCACACATGGAGGTGCAAGAGCAGGCTTCTTAACAGCTGTTGGTCACATGCTCTTCGAGTTTCCCTACTTTGTTGCTCTTTGCCTGCTCGTAGGTCAGAGAAGTATACTACAGTTCCTCAATATGAGACCCGTCAAACTTGCGCTTGGACTTCTAGCACTTGTGTTCATACTATACTTCAGCTATCTCACGTTCAGGGACGGTGTGAACCTTCTGAAAGGAAAGGAAATGACCTTTGCCCAAGCCTTATCAGGAAAATTATTGACAAACCCTGTGACCGTTGGCTTTCTCTTGACCGGGCTTAATCCACAGTTCCTGACTTGGTGGGTCACGATAGGCATGATCATAGTAGTTCAAGTAGTAGAGCTGGGACTTGAGTACATACCTATAGCATACTTAATACATGTATGGCTTGACTACGCGTGGCTAACAGCTCTAGCATTTCTAAGCAACAGAGGGTACAAGGTATTCCGAAGAAAGTACGGGTACGTCCTGATGATCTTAGCAATACTGCTAGCAGTATTTGGCACGCTTATAGTAGTGAAAGTGTTCATGTAATGAGAAATGAGAAAAAGACAACTATCAAGCATTGAGCTACAGTCAGGAGAAGTACAGATAACAGTATGGAAACTATATGAAGGACCCCTCGCACAATTTGTCAACAACATACTGAAGAACGAAGGATTAGAACATTACGAAGATCATGTAAACAAAATATACAGACACGATACCGAGTACATAATAATAAGAGACGACACTATACTGCTCGTCGAGACCTCTAAAGAAATATCATTCGAAGAACTGTTAAGGGTGATAAAGAACATAAAGTTAGGAGATGTTGTACCTGAAGTTTCTGGACTCAGAATACCGTCAAGCTCATCCTTGTTTAAATTATTTGAAGAAGCACTTGATAAATATTCACAACTTAAACTAAGAGCACTCGAAAAGATCCCACTAGCAGTGACAGTATTCTTCTGCTCACTATCGAACTTTCCGTGGATTGTTAAGATAGAGAATCTTGAAACTTTTGAGAATGAGTTATGTTTCTATAGACATTTCATAGAGGCTCTTCTTAATATTCTTAAGATTGCTGGTATTGAAGTTCAGAATTACTGTTCAATACTTGATCATGTACATGTACTATGTCCTGAGTTTGGGACTTTCGTAGCTACTGTCTTAGAACATTTTGATGCTTGTTTTGAAGCTTCTGTACAACACCATGGTAAGGATAGGGCACACAAGTACAGTATATTGATACCAAGTGAGACTGTGTGGAGGCTTGGTATTAGTCCTGGAACGAGGCTAGATGTGAGGATAAGGATTGTTAAGTAAGGGTTCTCTTTCAGGCTCTACTTCTTTATTGGCTCTACAGCGTACACGTATATTCCATCGAGGACTCCAGGACCTCCCTCTCTGCCGTGTGGACATGGTCTCTCATCTCCTCTCAATGTCGTTGCCTCCTCTATGTTGGCAGCAAACTGGCTTACGATGTCTCTGTCAATGCCCTCGACAATTATGTCGTCCTTTGTTACCTGCACCTTGACGCCCTTTGGTATGTCGAGAATGATCTTGTCCTTTCTGCCTAGGAAGTTCTCAATGACTAGCTTGTCTCCCTGAACCTTGACCATTATTGGGAAGTGTGAGTACACGATCTTGAGCTTGTATCTCCAGCCCTTTGTTACTCCCTGTATCATGTTCCTTATTCTTGCAGCTATCGTTCCAATGAGAGCCTTCTCAAACTTCTTAGCAAAATACGTCTCGAGTACTACCTTGCCATCTTCGACATGTGCTAGAAGTGGTACATAGCCGAAGTTCTTCTCGATCTCGCCCATTGGTCCCTTTACCTTAACTACTAGGTTGTTGTCTGTCTGCTTTATCTCGACCTGTACTCCAGGTGGGATCTCAATTTCCTCTCTTAGGTACGGTATTCTGGGCATTGTTGCTCGCGTTCGATTTTTGCTTAACCTTAATAAGCGTAACTCAAGGCTAGGCTTGAGCTTTAATTCTGACAGTGCTTCTCTTCACGAGAATGGACATCATAGTCAAGACGCCGAAGGGCGTGGAAAACATAGTTGCATCACAGATCGAGGAGTATCTCAGACAGAACAACATCCCAGGCGAGGTCGTGGTAGATCTTGAGAGATGGCTTGGAATAGTGTTTGTCAAGGGACTAGGCGATAAGAAATACGAAGTTGCTGAGTACATTAAGAAAGAGATTCCTGAAGCATCGCACGTACTTGTAGTAGAGAGGCTTGTCCCCGCAAGACTTCAGGATATTTGTGAGGCTGTGCGAGATCTCGCAAAGAATGTGCTAGGTCCTGGAGAGACCTTTGCAATTAGAACGACAAGACGTGGTAAGCACGACTTCTCGTCAATTGATGTGAACGTGCAGGCAGGCAAGGCTGTACAAGAGGCAACAGGAGCAGACGTGGATCTAGAGTATCCTGACAAGGCTTTCTACATCGAGATCTTTGACGATGTTGCTGCAATATGCGTTGTTTCCCGCGAGGAGGAGTATAGAAAGATGTTTCCTGGGAAACCAATTGCTCTTCCAATACTTCGGAAGATGGTTATAGTACAGATGCCCTACACAGGACCACTCGAAGCATGTAGAAAGATGGGTGTACGTATAGGAAGAGCCGTGCAGACTTTCGAAATTGGTGAACTATACATTGCTCACTACAAACCTGTCACAGCGCAGGAACTTCTAACATTTCTAGAAGGAGTCAGAGAAGGGATAGAATCTAGGTATCAAATACAAAAGAGAAGTTACGGTAGACCAGTTCACAAGGTTCCAGTCTACGTGTATGAACTATATCAGTATGTTAGACTTCATAGAAATGAGCCAATTATAGTAACTGACCCAAAGGGAGAA
>JAMOMD010000012.1 GCA_027068725.1 Thermoproteales archaeon
GGCGTCCTGAAGTGTTAGTGGTATGTAGTGTGACTGGTGCATGGACCACCAGTAGTCTCTTGGTCTCTCAGGAGGCCACTCTGTCCATAGTCTCAGTGCCTCCTCGAATGCCTTGTCCTTGCCGAGTCCCTCATTCATGAGCTGTCTAGCACACGCATGAACAATGTATGCGCGGACAATGAGCTCCTCGTACATTGGACCCCAGTTGATTAGCTCGCCGCTAAGCACAACATCAGGACCGTACATGTGCATGTCACTGTAGTGGCTAAATGTCCAGATTCTCTTTCCTGTTGTTCTGTAGTAGTTCTCTGCCTTAGCTATGAGACGTGCTGTGTCCTCAGTGAAGGCAAACACGTCACAGCCAATTGACAGGATCTGGCTGAAGGCAGAGTCTATAGCCTCGTCAGAGGCTACCCAGTTACCTAGCTGTGGTGTGACGTAGACGTGCACCTTGTCAGGATCTTTTCCTGTGAGAGCTGCACCAACCTTGACTCCTATTGTGAAGGCGTTTATGTGACGCCTAATTTCTGGGAGAATGAAGGCTGGTATGTAGCCAACTTTTCCTGTCTTTGTCATTGCGCCAGCAAGTATTCCACACAGGTAGTAGGCCTCGTATAGGTCTGTGAAGTACTCACACACATTTGGTGGTGCAACCTCGACACCTGTCTTCGTCTTCATTGTCAGTAGACCACTGCAGTGACCAAACAGGACGTGTGGGTACTTTCTAGCAGCTTCCCATGTCTGCTGCCAGAAGCTGAAGCTCGTGGTGAATATGATGTCGCAGTGCTCGAGATGTACGAGATCGTCAACCTTGGACACGAGGTTCACAGGTTTCACGTTCTCGACGTAGACTGTGCCGTTAAGTATGGGGCCAAGACGCTCCTCGACATATCTCCTACCTCTATCATGTCCAAATGTCCAGCCACAGTCACCTATTGGGCCAATGTAGATGAATGCAGGCTTTATCTTCAGGATCTGCGTCTTGACGACCGTCTTGATCGCAGCCTTGGATAAGGACTCGGCAATTGCGTAACCAACACCGACACCGCCACCAAAGGCGGCGGCTGCTATGCCTATTGCAGCACCTGTTGAAATGGCGAGTTTAATGAAGTCTCGACGAGTTACTCCTGAAGATTGTGAGGTCATGCTTGCTCACGGTCTCGCGCACGACCTGAACTTAAAAGCATTGTCACCATTTCAACGCTCATTTACATGGTTACGAGTGCACATAAAGTACACAGCAAATATCATAACTGTACAATCAGTACACTACCGAGAGTGATGATATTGCGTGGTGCTGAACACTGATGATGCCTGCGACAGCTGAGCACTAGACAGGACACTTATTAAAGTAGCTGCTGGCGAGACACCAAATGTAGAAACAATCGGAATTCCAAGACATCTCGCAAGTGCTCTATAAGTTACAACTTGCAATATCATAAAGCGCAGAGGATGCTCAACCTTCCTCCTAAGAAGCTCATGAAGAGGAGCATCTAGCAGAAGCGTACGTGTGTATCTAACCACGAGAGCTAACAGCACCTTACCACACAGACTTCTAACATACCCAAAATCGCTCGTGACAGATACTATCCACACAACAAGATCTAGTGGACCTCTATCACCAACATGAACAACTTCATTAACGAAATTTTGGAATAAATACATAATTAACTAGAACTCTTGGAAGACCTGACACAGTCTCTAATATTTGCCAGAGCTTTCTCAAATTTCTCGGTATTCTAATTCTAAAGTACGGATTATCTCCTCCTCTAAATTTTTCAAATTTTGATAAAAACTTCCCTAGCACCCAAGCAGCTAAATGTGAACCTCTCATCCAGCATGTTCTTACTCGCAGGCCTCTTCTATGTAGATAAGTTTTGAGAAGTTTCATAATTGTGCTCTTGCCAGCACCATCAGGACCTGATAAGACTAATATTTTGCCCATGGCTAGCCTTTACCATTGTCTCCTTTTAATTTTTGAAATATTGTAATTGCTAACTCATTCTCGATAAAGAAACCTTATCACATATAGCTAATACGAGACCCCACAGTGAGCTCAGGAACAAGTACATGCACAGTGGTGCTAGTGGCTGCGCAACTACTAGCGATGCGTAGACTGCGAGACCTGTAATAAGTGTGGTAACTACGGAGTAGGCTAGTCCAAGTAGAAGTGAGCGTCCTCTAGCTGCTTTAGGAGACTTAGGTGTGATGTACCATTTCCTGAGTGCTACTGCGTACACTGTCAGAAATAGGGATGTTGAGGCCCATAGTAATGATGATGCTATTAGTCTAGGTAAGTCTTTCATTGTAAATCCTTCGCGTCTAGATATGCAGAATATGGATAAGTATAGTAAAGCCACTATATATGTTGTGAATAATATCGTTAGAACGGTAGTGCTTGGACTTAGTGATAGAGTGTAGTATACTAGTGTAAGTATGCACATTAGAGATATTACTATTGTCGATAGTCTACTAACATAATTGTGTAAGAATTCCAACTTTTCTCTCATTGCAAGAACTTTCGATTTGAGAAGTTTAATCATGTGTCTGCTCAAGACCATGAGACCACCAATGACCCATCTTGCACGTTGTAGAAGATATGCCCCATATGTTGGTGCAGCAAGTCCTGTCGTGAGTATCTCGTTTACTAGTACCCCTCTGTAACCGAGCAGCTTCAGTCTCACTGTTAGTTCAACGTCTTCTGTAAGTCTTGCATATGGTACATCTAGCGAACCTACACTCTGCAGAACATGACGCCAGATTACGAATGAGTGGCCACGTAATGTAAAGGCTGTCCTGTAGCTTGAGGTCACTATCTTGTTCAGTAACTCTTCCTGTGCAAGTATTATTCGCGATGTGAACGTGTCTATGACAGTCTTGAATTTCGTCAATGCTTGAGCATAATCAAAGCCAGCTCTCAGATAGCTACACAGTCTCTTCAGGAATTGTGGATAGGGATGTGTATCAACGTCTAGTACTGCAACAATGTCGCCTCGAGCATGCTCAAGCGCGTACATGAGCGCTCCTGCCTTATATCCTGAAGGTTTTGATCTGTGTAGTAACTTTACATTTAGAACATTCTCAAATTCTCTAACAATTTCAACAACTTTACTATAAACTGCGAAGTCACTATCATCAACTATTAGAACTTCCAGAAACTCGCGAGGCCAATCTAGTTTAAGTAACGCACTTAGTAGCTGCTTAAGTTGATTAGTATCATCATTTCGAAAAGGGATAACTATAGTCACAGGGATGGGATCAACATCATCAACCTGAGTTGAAGTACTTACTTGTGATCTCCTTTTCTTACCGGATAGTGATAGTAGTATTGAGAGGAGAAGTACTACTAGGAGAATACTACTCATCATCCCAGTAGCAATATCCAGTATCAGACTGAGGAACATCCCGACCGAGACAAATGACACCCAATAAGTACGTTTACCCTATGTTTCAGGTAATAGCACGATATCATCAGTAGTACTACACGGTCAAATCCTTATCTTCCAGCATGACAACCTAGTCATGGGCTATGGTCAACATATACATGGGGAGGGACTCCTGCTACGCACGTCATGAAGGAATGTATGTAGCCTCAGGCCCTATGGATCTTGGTAGAGCGGCAGCACATCTGCTACTGCACTTGAGAGATTTAGAAAGAGGATACACGTACGATCATGAATGTAGGAAAATTAGGATGGATGAGAGGTTGTTCGAGGCTAGGAGTAGGTATCTTGTCAAGATATGTTACGAACAGGTAAAGGACAGAGAGGTTTGTGAGAAGGTTCAGGAACTTGTTGAGTATGTTATAACTAGGAAGAGGTTACCGGAATGGGCTGAGAAACTTGCAAAAGAGCATATTGTTAGGGCTACTAGTCTTGACATGTTTTTACAGTAATCCTGTTTTCGGGAATTTTTCTATGCACTTTCTTATCTGTCTCTCTTGCCCTCTATGAACTCCTCAACCCATCTCCTAGCTACTTCAGGTGGTGCATGTATTGGCGGGTTCTTGAATGCCCATGCACATAGGCTGTAGACTGGTCCTCCAACGCCTCTGTCGAGTGCTAGCTTCATTATTCTGATTACGTCAACCATTATTCCAGCGTTGTTCCATGGATCGTATACCTCGAGGTCTACTCTTATCCTAATTGGGACACCTGCAAGTCCTGAAGCTTCAATTAGCATGTGTGCGATCTTCTTGCTTCCTAGGAATGGAATGTATGCTACTGGTGCAATGTATGCTGGGAACTCCTGACCCTCAGCCATCTTCATTACGGCCTCGGTCTTTGTCTTCTCCTTCTGCTCTCTTCTATACATCAGGTTTAGGAAGTCTGGTGTACCTCCAATGTTGATCTGGTATGTGCTGTTGATCTTGACTCCTCGAATGTGTAGTAGGTGTATTATTGTCTTGTGTAGTACTGT
>JAMOMD010000013.1 GCA_027068725.1 Thermoproteales archaeon
CTACGTGACCCAACTCTCAGACCATGGGAGATCTGGCTCTCCGAGAGTCAGGAGAGAATGCTCATAGCAGTACCTCCAGACAAGCTTCATAGAGTAATTGAGATTCTTCGAGAAGAAGAGCTAGAGTTCTCAATTGTTGGAAGATTCACAGATACTCGAAAAGTCGAGGTCTACTACTGGAAGTACAAGGTCGCAGATCTTGATCTAGACTTCCTGTTCTCGCCTCCCACAACGATTAGAGTAGCAGCACCAAGAGAGAGAAAGCTTGAGGAGCCAAGCTTTCCAGAACCTGAAGATTATGCACAGACGCTTCTCGACCTATTATCGTCTCCAAACATCTGCTCGAGAGAAGACGTTGTACGTCGTTACGATTTTGAGGTTGGTGGAAGAACTGTAGTTAAGCCACTACATGGCTTGACTGGTGGTCCAAGCGATGGTGTAGTAATAAAGCCGCTTCCACACTCGTGGCGTGGCATAGTGATAAGTGTCGGAATAAAGCCACGCTATGGTAAGATAAGCACGTACTGGATGGCTGCAAGCTCAATAGATGAGGCAATTAGGAACAATGTCGCAGTCGGAGGCAGAAGAATAGCCCTGTTAGACAACTTTACCTGGGGCAACCCTGAGAAACCTGACAGAATGTGGGACCTTGTTGAGGCTGTTAAGGCATGTTACGAGTATGCCAGATACTTCGAGACACCGTTCGTCTCAGGTAAGGATAGTCTATACAACGAGTCGCCGCTTGGCCCTGTCACACCTACCTTGCTGATAACTGCCATTGGAATAATTCCTGACATAAGAAAGGCAGTGACAGTCGACTTGAAGAGACCTGGCAACTACATTCTCATTGTTGGTTTAACGAGAAAAGAACTTGGAGGAAGCGAGTACTATGCACTTAGAGGTTTCTTAGGAGAATCAGTTCCAAAAGTGTACAAGGAGTACGCTAAAAAGATAATTGACAAGATTACTGAACTCACTGAGCGTGAACTAGTCGTTTCCTGTCACGACGTGTCTAGTGGTGGAATTGGAGTAGCAATTGCTGAGATGGCCTTCACAGGATGGCTTGGTGCTGAGATAGACATATCGAAGATACCCTACGTAGGTGAGTGGCGTGCAGATTATGTACTATTCTCAGAATCGAATACTAGATTTCTAATAGAAGTTGAGCCTGAGAAACTTAGTGAAGTTGTGAAGATTCTAGAAGATGTTCCGCATGCAGTTATTGGAAAGGTTCTGAGGGAGCCAAGACTTGTCATAAAGAGAGGAGATAA
Source organism: Thermoproteales archaeon (assembly GCA_027068725.1). Classification (GTDB taxonomy): domain Archaea; phylum Thermoproteota; class Thermoprotei; order Thermoproteales; family Thermocladiaceae; genus JAADER01. The sequence continues at coordinate 1,272 of JAMOMD010000013.1, forward strand.
GGTACTTGTCGATGTTTCTGTACGAGATTTATATAATGCCTGGAAGAAGCCTAACTTTGATAAGTACTTTAGATACTCTTAAATTTGAATAAGAACATTAGTATTATCACTAGTCCAACAGTAGCAGATGCCATTAGTAAACTCAGTTTCGCGATATCACTAGTTTTTAGCTCACCAACATACATTCCTCCTAAACTACCCAGTATGGCTCCGGCTGACGCTACTGTTATTGGTAATGCAAGTTCTGGTGCTGCATATTTCAGGTACTCGTAAAGAACTACTAGGACTAGACCAGCAAGTGGAGATAGTGCATGAACAAGTGAGCAGAGCACTATCGATACCTTGTGAGCACGATCAAGCACAGTTCCACGCAATGGTCTGAGCAGTGTTCTCTCTATCTTCCTGAGCTCTGTCATTCTTTCTAGAAGCTCTGCCTGCACAGTATTCCAGGCAGATGCAACCGCAACACCTACTAGGCTACTTATCACACTTGCCCAGAGAATTCTAAGACCTAGGTTACCCACGTCTGCTGTTATTATTAGAGAGAGCGTCACTACTATACCATCAAACATTCCGAGAACAACATACCTTCTCAACTGTGGTAAGGCCTGTGCAACTCTGAGGTATGTCCTGAGCTTCTCTACGAGATTACTCATCTTACACCAAGGTGCAGAACTATGCCGATTCAGAGAGCACGCTCACCACGTTCTCCTGTTCGTATTCTAACAACATTTTCTAGAGGCAGAATGAATATCTTACCATCTCCAGGACGGCCAGTCCATGCTGCACGTTGTATTATGTCGACCACTTTCTCGGCTTCCTTGTCACTTACAGCAATCTCTATCCTGACCTTCGGCAGGAGCTCTATATGGTACTGCATGGGGCCATGAGTCAGGTACAGTCCACCCTGCTCTCCACGTCCCCTAACTTCGAATACTGTGAGAGGATATATGCCGTGATCCTGAAGAGCCTTCATTACTTGTGGAAGTTTCTCAGGTCTTATTATCGCAATTATGAGTTTCATACACTACCTACTTACGCAATTACATTAGGTAGATTCTTAAGCAATCTCCATAACAGGAACAGGACATTAATAACAACACTACTCAGCATATCTCGAGAACACTCTCACTGTCTAAACGTAAACGTTGACCTCACGTATACAGAATGCTCATGCAGGTAGGATACTTGAAGACCACGGAAATAGCATTAGGAACGTTGCACCAACAATGATGTCTCCCTCATAGTTATCCCAGGGCTCTATCGTATAGTTTCGGAATAGTTCACACAACTTGAGCCAGCTACTAAGTGACAAGTGTTTCCACTCTGGAAACTCGTTAACATAAGGTCCATAGTTTACTATCCCATAGTACAGTATTGCGCACTTCGTCCTGTACGGAAGAGACAGCTCGATCAGGTACGTGATGTACATGATTGGCATCAGGAAAAATGCCGCAGCAGGATATGCCTTGTATGCAGCTAAGGTCATGAGCGTGAGTCTAGACTTTGGGAGATCTCTTATTACCTGATCTGCCCATAGTGCAGATGCACATATTTCTGCACTATAGTTGAGCCCCCTCTTCCTGCATATCTCATAGGCAAGAGCATACTTATGTACAAACACATAACCTGCAGGAGATTCCGCAATCCATGTACTATCGTACCCCGTCATTACGAGCAGCATCTGAGATGGACTATCGTATAGTGATACGCCTCCCTCAAGTGCGAACTTTGGCACATGTGGCTTATAGACGTACGATAGTGCTAGAATTAGTAGGGACAACAAGCATAGGGACAGGTATGCAGCTGCTAGCCATGTGACTAGTCTAGTAAATCTACCATGCATGATTAGTGAGGCACACAGACGCGCTGAATAATATGTCTGTGCGATATGGTACACGTGTTTGCTTAAATTTTAGGAATCTTCTCGACATCTCTTGACTATACATGAGCTTCAAGCCAAAGCTGACTGAGAAGCGATGGGACATCAGCAAGGAGCTTGAGCTTATAGAGACTTGGAAGAGAGAGGGTCTTCATAAGACGAAGATTGAGGAAGGCAAGCCCATCCTGGTAATTGACACGCCACCACCATACATGAGTGGTCGCATGCATATCGGCGGTGTGGCACACTATGCGCAGATTGACATGGTTGCACGCTTCTTCAGGATGAGGGGGTACAACGTCGTGTTTCCATTCTACACCGACAGGAACGGTCTTCCAGTCGAGGTGCAGGTTGAGAAGATGTACAACATAACAATGCACGATGTTCCTCGCGAGAAGTTTCTCCAATTATGCAAGGAGCTTCTCGACAAGTATGAAGAAGAGAATGTGAAGATACTCGAGAGATGGGGCTTATCCTTCGACTACTGGAAGAATGGCACAGACAGCGAGGAGTACAGAACGATGACACAGGCAACGTTCATAGAGCTGTGGAATCGTGGTCTGATCTACGAGGCAGAGAGGCCAACTCCCTGGTGTCCTAGATGCAGGACAGCTCTAGCTGAGCCAGAGATAGAGTACGTTGAGGAGGAGACGTACCTGAACTACATCAAGTTCAAGGTAGTGGAGACAGGTGAGGACATTGTAATAGCAACGACAAGACCTGAGCTTCTACCTGCCTGTGTGGCAGTGATATATAATCCACAGGACGAGAGGTACAAGCACCTCAAAGGCAAGCATGCACGTGTCCCAATATTTGGACAGGAAGTCCCAATACTTGAGCACCCAGCCGCAAGACCAGAGTACGGCACTGGTCTAGTGATGATCTGTACGTTTGGAGACGTGCGTGACTTAATGATCGTGAACGATCTTGGTCTCCCGATCAGGATAGTGATCGATGAGTCAGGTAGACTTAACGAGAAGGCTGGTAAGTATGCTGGTAAGTACATTAGAGAAGCCCGTAATGAAATCATTGAGGAGCTGAGAAATCTTGGCCTACTGGTAAGACAAGAGAAGGTGAGACACAGTGTGCCAGTGTGCTGGAGATGTAAGACTCCTGTTGAGATAATAGTCACGAAGGAACTATTCCTGAAGCAGCTTGAGTTCAAGGAGCAGCTAATCAGGATGATTGAGGATGAGATGGAGTTCTATCCTCCTGAGTTCAAGAATGTTCTTATAGAGTGGATTCGCTCACTCAGATTTGACTG
>JAMOMD010000014.1 GCA_027068725.1 Thermoproteales archaeon
GTCAGGAACATCGTCCTGAGGGAATGGATTATCGTGGAAATTCTCTAGAATAATACCATCTGCACCACCTTCCTCTACTCGTCTAGCATTTCTCACAGCAAAATCAACAAGCTCCTCAACAGAACCTGACCATCGTGGTGATCCAGGTAGTGGTGGAAGATGAATAACGCATAGAAGCAAGCGTCGACCCTTCTCAACAAGTTCTCTCAGTGTCATAGTTTGAGTACGTGATGTAGACCAAGCACGTATAGATGAATCTTAAGCACCACGTACGCTGCTATAAAGACAGGAACACCAACCTTTAGTGCATGAATAGCCCACTCGCGGAACCTAATCTTGAGACGTGATGCTACTATTATGTTAGGTATGTTTCCTGGAACAAGAAAGCCACCTGCTATCAACGTTGCCGTGATGAAGAACACGACATCAGGAAGAGACATGTGAGGAGCAAGCATTGCAGCTGCAAGTGTTGCATTATCGACAACTGCTGAGATCGTGCCAATGAGGTACATTATGTCAGGAGGCAGGTGTCTGAAGTACATCTCTGCAAGTATACTGTAGCTTGTGCCAAGTATTACTAGAGCCATTATGAAGATGTAGACTCTCACTGCACGTAGCACAACATCACGCAACGTCTCCACTTCTACTTCCACAACTTCAGGTCTCTGAAGATGACCCTTCTTCACAGCATGTGCAGCAAGTATGCTAAACAAGAGTACTAGAGGAATAACAATGTACCAGAAGTTCTGAAACAGAAATAGAGGACCCGTGTAGTATGGAGCCTCGCGAAGTTTTGACACAACAATCGTGGCAAGAGGCTCACCTACAGGTGTAAGTATTGCACCAATGCCGAGAGCATAGCAGGAATATATGCAGTACAGAGTCCTGTATCTGCGCTCTATCTTGAGCAGAAGAGCAATCTCAGACAGGAGAACAGCAGCAACAATGACCGATATTATGCTCGAGACCATGCCTAGAACAAATGTGAGAAGACCAAGATAGAGATAGGCTCGCCTACTCTGAAGAAGACGTGCAACAAGTCTCTCAAACCTATGCCTAAGAAAGTACGCGACTAGACCAGCAATTAGCACTACCTGAAATATGCCTATAGGAACACCATGTATCATCACAGGCTCTATGAGAGCCTCTTCCCAGACATGAACATCCCACACGACACCAGTCACAAGACCAGCAACAATGCCCATAGCAAAGAGAAAGAGCTCAAGATTCTCCTCAATGACCTTGACCGTGGCAGGAAGAACAAGAATTAGAACAAGCAGTACAGAAAGTACAGCAACAATAATTGACATTATGCTAGTAGGCGCCTCCGAGCTAGAAAATAAGACTTACCGCCAGGTGCCTAGGTCTTTATTAGAATTCTAACAGGAATATCAGCACGCATCTCAACAATGACGTTGAGCGTCTCCTCATCAAGGTACTTCTCTAGGTAATTAGCAACAATCTCCTTAATCTTCCTAAGAACATTCAGCTTATCTGTAAGAGCCTTATACACACTCTCAAGAATCTCGTACTCCTCAATTGGCTTAGGATCAATAACAACTCTCAGACCAGATATGTTCAACGTTGTTGATAATGCAGCACCAGGACCAGCACCAGATATCTCCTCAATCATCTTCCTTATCCTCTCGTACCTCGCACGCTTTGCCTTAACACTCTCTAGAAGTGAGCTAACCTCACCAAGCTTCCTCTCTATTTCCATTATCTTCTCATCAAGGTACTTACTGAGCTGATGAATATTCCTGAACACGAGCAGATCTAGGTCAGCGCTCATTATGTGCACGTCATTGACGAATGTTAAATACTAAACGTGTAATTATCTGATATTTTCACACTATGGAACCTCTCCAACGTCTTCAGGAAGAAGTGCAGACAGCATCAATGCACTACAGAGTAGGAATGTACGTGTCGCTTCTACAGCTCAGATTCATAGTACCCTCATACGGCATAGCTGTCCCTGAGCGGGATCTCGAGTACATACTGATGAAACAGGTCTACTACAGACTATTTCAAGACTCTGCAGGAGAAATATATGAATGGTGTCTTGAAAAACTTATACAACTACTCAGAACATACCCAGCACTACTCGATCCTGAACATAGAAACAGGCTAATAGAAATGTACGAGATAGAAGAGAGAAAGTACTTAACAACAGCAATACCACTCTATTTTAAACTTGAGGAAGTTCCAGCACCTTGGAGAAATATGATACTTACAACACTTGACAAAATACGTAGAAGAGAATACGTGGTGCATGATCAGACAGCCGCAGGTAGTGTAGCCATCTGGGAAGGAGAATTTATGAAAGATGTAATGAATGTACAGAACTTGAGACTACTAGAAAAGTATCTTCTCATGAGCAATATTGCACTCTTCGGCTACGACGTCTATTTAACATTCTCAGCATTTGCATTAAGCGACTTAGCAAGAAGATACTTAGAAACACATAATCTAATGGAACTGTATGGTATTGAGACAACTAGTGAAAACATTGTGGATGTTCTATATGACGCAAGCTGTAAAATGATAAAAAATGTCAAAGTGAGAAGAGAAAACGGTGCAGTAGTACTTGAACGCGAGCTTCCTCACGGTAAGCTAAGGCTCAGGATAGTGAAGGATCCAGACATTGACTATTTGAAGAATTGTAGAGATATAGTGATAACAATATCAAGTCCTGAAAATGTTAGAAAACTTAGAGAACTACCAAATGTCTTAGCTATAGAAGACACACTTGCAAAAGACAAGCTTGTCACGTTAGCTCTCAGTTATGTGAAAAAGATTTTAGAAATTTAGAACGTGAGCGTAGGTAGACAGGTTCTAGCTCTTGGTAGGCTATGATGACTTAGGAGCCCCCTGACCTCTGTGATGAGGCTGGCTCGCTGAGCCGAGCATTATAGACTCATCTTCTCTATTCTATCAAGCACAAGCTCTTTGAGCTTCTTTATAAGGTTGAATGCTCTATTGTATGGTGTTATTCCTTGTTCAAAATCTTTTATCATATCATCAACATCATTTAGAAACTCTAGCGTTATATCATACTTTGATAAGATATTCCTAATCTTCTTCAGCTCAAGAAGCGTCATCTCATAGTTCTGGTACAGGTCATGCCTGTAGCAGAGGTAGCTCAACGTTGTTATAACATCAATCATGTCTGACACAAACTGCTTAACTGCAAGAATGTCCTCACTCATCAAGAACTGTGTCCACAATATTGAGCAAATATAGATTTTAGCTCCTGTCTAAACCTTACCTGCAGGAGGGACAGATGGTCACTATAAGAGACATACTGAACAAGCTAAAATGGACAAACAGACTAGAGAACTACGAGCTCGTCTACGTGTCGAGAGGAGAGAAAAATAACGAACATGTAGTAGACTTGTCGACGCTTGTCGAAGTTGGAAAACACGGCTTCACCTACCTAGACAATGGCATACCACGCTACATACCATACCACAGAGTCATCGAAATACGATCAAAAGATGGTAAGGAAATCCTGATAAAACGAATAGTTCCACATTAGCTCGAAGCTAAGATTTAAAAAAGCCCCAATAACACACAGAGAACGAGATTGCGGCCGTAGTCTAGCCTGGTCTAGGATGGCGGCCTTCCGAGCCGCTGAACCCGGGTTCAAATCCCGGCGGCCGCACCAAAACTTCTAGGAACTCACCAAAACTTCATCCGGCACTAACATAATCTTACAATGAACTTCTTCTCATTTTTGAAAAATGCTTCTATAAGCAACGTATAGTATTTTGCTAACTCTCGTTAAGAGGAAATGTGAGGAGTGTTAATTTTTAGCTTAATGTCTTTACGTACTGCATATATAGTTCATATAATTCGTCTGTTGATAATGGTCTTGGTACTGTTCCTTCATTATTCTCTAGTAGTATCTTAGCATAGTGTCTGAACAGGTTAGCAATATCACTATCTGGTGCATACTCTATCACGGTCTTTGCAGCACTCTCAGCTTTTGGTATAAGGTCACTTTTCGGTATCTTTGCAATGACTCTAGTTCCTGTTCTTTTAGCAAATTCTTCAACTATTTCAGGTCTATCAATGTGTCCACGAGCATTGTATACTATTCCACCAAGTTTAGATCCTCCACGAGACGCGAACCTCCTGATGGCCTTGAACAGGTTGTTTGCTGCATGTAGTGGAAGATACTCAGCACTAGTCACAACATAGACAAGATCTGCAAGCCCTCTCCTGAGAGGCATTGCTAAGCCACCACAGACGATGTCTCCAGGAACATCAAAGATCACCACATCAGGCTTGAAGTAGTCAAATATGCCAATCTTCTGAAGAAGCTCAATACCAACAATTATTCCACGACCAGCACAGCCAATACCAGGCTCAGGTCCCCCAAGCTCAATACAT
>JAMOMD010000015.1 GCA_027068725.1 Thermoproteales archaeon
CCTCATAGAGTAGTTCCCTGTCCTTTATGCTAAGCTTATGATTGCAGTGTCTGGGACTTGCTTTTTCAACTGCGTCTACTATAAGCACCGTCTGGTCGTCTATGTTTACTAGACGTGCGAGCCTTAGCTTAGTGTCGGCACTAACTATCTCTCTAATGTTCTTACCCGTCTCTACTATGGTGAGCTTTTCACGAATTTCCTGAATCATTATCAGCGACCAGAAACCCACATCATTTTAAGTATCAGAGCCCTGGGCTTCATCACACGCTACTCTATGTATATTCCGCATTTAAGTACCCTCTTGTAGATTGACTGTCTCTCATCTTCAGGAAAGTACTCAAGAGCCTTCTTGAAGTAGTCCTTGTCTATCCTTATGTTGTACCTGTCCTCAGCAATTAGCTCAGCAAGCTTGTTCAGGAACTCGTCTCCTTCCTGTGAGGCTTCTCGAGCTTTCAGGATTATCAGGTCCTCAAGCCGAATATGCTTTACCTCGAGATCGTCTATCTTTTTGACAGCTGCGTTCTTAAGCATCTGCTCAGGTATGTATATGTCCAGTATGTTCTCCATTAGGTCTACTCTAACTATGTCTCCATTAACGAGAACTTCGTAGTATATCAAGCCGTGCATTGTTGTGCCTATGTCCCAATCGTTCTCGCGTGCCAGTTCTTCAAAGAACTCGCTCTCTGCAAAGACACATTTGTTTAGTATGAAGAGGTCAACGTCGTGGACATCCCACGGTATCTCGTATATTAGTGGCATTATCAGACTTCCAACAAGCACGAAGTCAACGCCATGCTCCTTCAAGACTTTGCCAACCTTAAGAAGCGCCTTTTTAAAGGGCTCAATACGTTCAAGCTCTTTCTTCTTCATAGTCGACTACCGTAGCTGATAACATATAAAATCTTTTAAGCTCGTAGACACTGAACATGCAGGAACAGCCACAGCAGATGCCTCCCGTGCGCTCTGTACATTTTAGACTAGACTACATACATGCAGAACGCCTCCCAATTCCTCACTCACCCTCACAGACGCTTAACATAATGTTCAACGTGAACGTTCTAAGCTCTAACGTGTCCGTACATGATACCATAGTCGAGATACCCTTCGCAGTCAACATATCCTCCATGCCGTCAATAGTGTCAATATCTCTACGAGGAGCATTAGCAATACAGTTCGAGAACAGCAAGGACGCGTCCGACATAGCTAAGATGATAAGCGAAGGCAAGGTGCCTGAGCCAATTAACGTAATACTCATGCAGTACATAATGTTAGAGGCTAACATACTGCTCAGAGAGCTTGGACTACCCCCAATGTTAGCACCAATACCACAGCCACCTGCTCAGAAACCAGACAAGGCCATGGAACTACACTACGCGTAAACTCAACTTACCTTCGAAAGTACTCCCAACCCCTATACGCTAGAACACGTCCACCATAGATGACTCTTGCAGAGTCACTCGGCTCAGCATAAGCAAAAGGTACAAACTTCACATCGCCTACTTTCAACTCTCCAACATTCTCCCTAAGAGCTATGACAGGAAGATATTCTTCAGCACCATTAAATACAACTTCCTCAACACTTAGCTTAAGATCTCTACAAAAATCTACAACTTCCTCAGGAACAGGAGCATCGACTACACGTACTGTACATTTAGAATTTTCCGCAAAACTCCACAAAACAGCACCAAGTCCATCACTTGAATCTGTGGAAGCCTCAACTCCACTAACAATATCTTCAGATAGTTCTAACATGTAAACGGGAGGTCTCGGTCTCCTCAGTATTTCCACGCCTTTTCTAACAATGGGGTCATTGTAGTACTCCCAAAGCTTATTGAGTTCAAGCAATTTAAATACGATCCCTGTATATCCAAATTCTGGTACCGTATATAGTACGCACCTACCTCGTATAATATTACCTATCACGCGTGTGCCTAGCCCAATTGCACATGCACTTATGGAAAATTCTGAGGATTCGTTAAGATCTAGCTTTCCCAGAAGTATATTATGCTCCTTACAGAATTTGCATATTCCAAGAATTATGCTCTCAAGCTCACTGTATAGTCTGTGACCTTCAATATTTATTGATACGAGTACCTGAATTGGTCTTGCTAACTTTACTAGTATGTCACTTATAGTTGTTGAGCAGACTTTCCATCCAACATCCTCCCACGTCATAAATGGTAAAAGCCAGCTCGAGCCTACGTACCCATCGCAGGATGTTACTAGAAGTTTGTTATCGATTTCTATGTATGTCGCATCTCCGTATTCGTAATTTTCAAAATACTTTCTTATGACATCGTTTATTAATTTTCGTTTTATATTATGTTCGCCTAGATCTGTAAGTCTGATGTTCATTCAACGAGTTGTGATAGTAGTTTAATAACTTCGTCGGGGCTGTCTGTGCTCTTACAGAGTTCCCATAGTGGATTCTTCTCGTCTTGACATATGCTCCCGTCGTCTAGTATCATGTATTTGCATATCTTATACCTCTTATTGTCTTTGTATAGTACATCCTTCTCTACTAGTTGATCAAGTATGTAGCGGACAAGTGTAAGCTTTATAGGCTTAACATTATCGTCAACACCTGCATACTGTAAGATTTTCTTTGGAGTAAAACTTACGCAGTTTCCTCTTGCTTCTTTTATAGCTCTCCATAGTCCAGTAGCGACTTCTGCTAGTACTTCTGCAAAATTTGCATAAGATGTCGTACGTTGACGCGTAGACATCGCTTATAGGGTGCACTTATGTGTTAAAAGCAGTCGATTAGATAATCCTGCGACAAAGCCTGACGCTACACTTATACTACAGGTAAATATGTGTGTGCCGTGCCCTGAGGCATGTCTGGGTATCTGTTTTAAGTCTCAGGATTGGTGTCCAGAGACGTCACGTAAACTTGAGTATCGTAACTGCTAGTACTCCTGAAATAATCTGTGATAGAACGTTTACGTGTTCTCCACGAATAGTGCTTGAGCCCCATAATGGCACAGTCCGGGTGTTGCAGTGTAGCTCGCATTCACATACTGTGCCGCATCTCATGCATTGACGCTTTTCCTGAAGTACGAGGCCAAGTATACTATCAGCAATCTCTCCTACTATACCGCAGACTGCAATTATTGTAGTAGCCTTTGCGAGTCCTATCTTGTCTTTCACAAAGTCTATCATGGCAAGAGAGCACGAGTGAGGAATAGCTAGCATCAGGATAGCTGACACGAGTGCTAGAGAGGTTGCGCCAGCTATCGATGCTGCTATTCCTAGTGGAGATACTGCACCTGAGGTTCCTGCCTCGGCAATAATCGTTGGGTTTAGTATGAGTCTTGGCTTTGTGTTACTTAGAACACCGATCTCGGAGGCCCAGGTGTCTGCGTTTGACGTTGCTAACATTGAGAGTGCAGCAACTAGGCAAGCCGCGGCTAAGTGCTGAAGGTTTAGGATACTCAAGATAGCGCTCACTGAGCCTAGCACTCCTGGCAGTGCTCCTACGGCAAGAACCTGTGCTGTAGTTCTTCCCTGTATATCTGACCCCAGCCCCATCCTGAGCTTCTTATCTTTCCCCAGACGTGTCATTGCTGAGGATGATAAGACAAAGTAGGTATATGTCAGGAAGTAGGGCAAGCCCGGAGTCGCGTTCAGCAGTGACACTACTACAGAGGCCTTCTCTGCCCCCTTCCTGACTACGCCAAGTCTCGTAGCCTTTCTCGCCAGTAGCACCGTCACTATGGATACGGCTATGAGATAAGCAACGTAGTGATAAATCATCACGTTTGCATCACTCTCCTAGAACCTCGACAACGATCCTCCTTGTCCTTGGGCCATCCATGTCAACGAGCAGAATCTCCTGCCAGGTTCCTCTCACTATCCTACCATCCACGAGTGGGAATATTCTTGCTGAGCCAACGAATGCACTTGCGAGATGCGCATTTGCGTTATCGTCTATTCTGTTATGAAGGTAGTCTCCATATCTAGGAAATAGCTGAAGAAGCTTTGATATGTAATCCTTCCTGAGCCCTGGCTCATCCTCATTAACTATCAGTAGCGCAGTCGCGTGAGGGACGTAGACTAGCACTAGCCCATTCCGTATCCCACTTTCTCGAACAGCCTCTTCTACGAGTCTAGTTATGTTAACTATGTCCTCACGACCACTCGTTGTTACTGTGTACTCTTTGACAAAGACCTTCATGAGGGATCGTGGCGGTTCTTAACTTAAGAACATTATCTGCGTCCATGCGTCATGGTAGTGCTTAATGATGCATAGTCAGGTAACGGTAGTACAATGAGTGAGATAGTACTGAAGACTCTAAGTGAGCGATACGGAAACGTACTTGAGAACAAGCTTAGAGACTACCTCACGAGAAGTGCCGATCCTGAGTTCGCACCAGTAATAGTGTACCAC
>JAMOMD010000016.1 GCA_027068725.1 Thermoproteales archaeon
GCTAGTCTTCCGAATGTTGTGTATCTTCCTTACTCTATCTATGCGGTATTTGGTCTAGATACGGCGCCTTTGGTACCTTACGTAATTGCAGCAAACATACTGCTGCCAATAGTGTTGACACGTGTACAATTCGTCGCAAGGCATGGCCGTAGGATTAGAGTAAAGGATCTTCTTGCAACGATCCTGATCTCCATCGGAATTGGCACAGGGCTTGTCACAGCAATCCTAGCTCCTCAGGTAGGGACAACGAGCATCATACTCAGAGCTAGGCGAGTCCTGTCCTGTCTCATGTTGCTGGCCTTCTTGGTACTTGGCTACGAGATAGCTAAGATACGCACAATTACACGAGACGTGGTCTATCCACTAATATTCAGGATAATTCTCTCGCCAATACTAATGATTGTAATGCTTCATTTCATTAGCATTAACCTCACAATAGACTACGCGAGAGGACTCCTTATCGAAAGTCTAACGCCAACTGCCATAGCAGCAGTACTATACTCAAAACTACTAGACTTCGACACAGTCTACGCAGCCACAGTCGTATCAATAACAACACTCATAGCACTACCAACGATGTTAGTACTAATCTATGGTACTACACCGAGTATGTGACAAAATTATTCGCTTACTTAATTACGAGGTCTCCACAATGCTAGACTATTCCTACCTATCTCCTTTCGTTAAGAAGTTCTCTAAGAATATCTCTGTCAGATTCTATTATTACGTCTTTGAATTTCTCATGAAAGCCTCGAAATTTCTTACGAACAATCACTATTTCGAACTCCTCACCGTCCCTGAAATCAAGCCTATCAAGAGGACGAAAGACACCACCTTCGTAACGTACTCTAATAATGGTCCTATTCATGTGTCCTTTCTCCCTCCAGTCTAGACTCACTGCTCTTACTTGAGTAGCATACTTCTCAGCCTCTTTTCAGTATTTCAGAGTACAATATTCTAGGATACGTTAAGGGTCTTGAGAAAGTTTCTCAACAATTATTGCTAAGCTTGGGAAGGCTTCTCTGATAATTCTCTTACTAGCTTGACGTACAAGTTCATAGTCATCTAATTTATGTTCCTTTAACCACTTGCTTATGTTTTCCTTGTTTGGTTTCACGAGTTCATGATGTAGAAGTTCTATAAGCTTTGCAAGGTTCTCCTCGATTTTAGTATTAAATCCAAGGATCGCGACATAGAGAGTAATCTCTTTCGTCCCCCTTCTAGCCTTCACAAACCATGCTCCAACATCGAGCTGCCGTACCTCTTCAACCTCAAAGCCTCTTTCTGTGAGTACTCTCCTGAGTTCTTCAGGTACTCTTTCTTCAGGACCTACGTGCTCGCGATCTATCACATACACGTACGTCCTGACTTTTGTGATATTAATACAGGCTGCAAGCGTCTCAGTACAGCCAACTAGACCCTTTAGCCCCAACGTCTTGGAATATCTCATACCACATGGAAGTTGAGGTATCTTGACTACCTTACTGTGGTCGAACTTCTCGGCAATGGCTCTTAAGATTCTTTCATCTCGTGCTCCATCACCAATGATAACATATGCCACTACATCCGTTTCTGGATACTCGCCACTTACCACTCTCATAGCTCAAGCTCATCAACAATCTTTCTCACATCTATGCCGCGATCCATGAGCTCTTCAAGCTCGTCTAATGTCAAGACCCTGTAGTTAACCTCGTCATTGCTCGTTTTGACGAGTACAATTACCTGACATTCCTTTGGTCTAACCTGTAGTAGCTCATTAAGCACATCTATGCTATGGGTCGTTATGAGCACCTGCCACTCTCTTGAGCTGAGCCACTTAAGTACTGCTCTTATAAGGCCGGGATGAGCAGCAACTTCAATATCGTCCCATAGCACAATACGAGGCTGAACATACTCAATAGCAAGTGCGGCCAGTAGGACCCTCTTTACACCTTCACCAAGATCACGAACATCGATATATAATGGACCAACCTCATCATCAACTTCCTTCCTAACCTTTAGCTCACCTCTCTCAATAATGACCTCGGTGAACCTGTCATACACGACAGGAACGATAAGCTCCTTGATGACTTTTCTATGGAGACCACGCTTAACAATGATAGACCACACAGTTGACTCTACAAGCCTAGTCCTGAGCTCGTTAAGTACTCGAGTACTGTTAGGTATGTAGAATGCTAATTCTTGATTTTCTAAATCAACCCCTAACGTAGCTTTAACAAAGTTTACATAATCATCATAACTTAGGAGACTAGCATCATCCATAGTTACATTAACAGTTTTTCTCGAAAAAACTACAACATTCACAGTCTTGTCATATACGTGAAATCTGAGTCTCGCCTCACCAGCGTATCCATAGACAAGGCTTTCTACACCACCATGAAGCTCTGCGAGAAATTCTACTCGAGAAGTATTAAACAGAAGATCTCTAACGCTAGGGAATGGTTTTGAAAATATGTAAAGTGCCTCAAGTATTGCTGTTTTACCTGTGTTATTTCTCCCTACTAGAACGTTGAATCTAGCAAGCTCAAGTGGCTTCGTTAGTTTTCTTATGCCTCTAAATTCCTGAATCTCTAGTCTAGACACTACTCGACTCATGCTTTACCTTACTACCAACAGGACGATAGAAATGTCCTAGCTCACATATAGTTGGGACAGGGTTGCTTGCTCTAGATCCGGTAGTCGCGGTAAAGGTCGCTAAACGAGGGGCATGAGAACTAGACTTTTCTGTATTGTATGTGTTCAGTGTATCGATGTCTTCTTCAACGGATATCGAGCAAATACACAACTACTACAGGAACATCATTAAGCTGCTCTCCACCGCACTGATGAAGGCCATTAATTCACTATCACGTAATGATGCTGAGAAGCTTAATGAAGCCATTAGAGATCTTGAGAACATTTGCTCAATCGTGGAAAGTTCAGAATTATGTGAACTCTTGAGCTACTTGAAAAGACTCAGAGAAGAATTAAAAGAAGTTCCCGAAGATTTTGTTGAGAAAGTAATTAAGAGAGTTAAAGAAGAGATTTTACCTGCTCTTCTTCAGGAACTTAATAAGAAAAAGATTGAGTTCAGGCCGATCGAAAGTAAGATTGTTAAGATTAATGATGTTGCGTTAATTGAGTTCTCTGAGGATGGACGTATAACACTTTATATCATAGAGACATAGTGATCTTCAGAATTATTATGAGCTATTATCCGAAAAGGATCCCAAAGTTTCTTAGTATGAATTCGTAATTTCGCTTAATGTGTTAGGCTTAGGACTTCCTTTAAGTACTTGACCTGTACAGTTATTCGGGATGATGAGTACACCCTTAGATGATGGATGATTAGACCGCCAGTGTCTGACCTTTTTACCTAGTGTTATATCTTAGGTTATTGGCTCGGTGTTGAGCTATGTCTAGCAGTGCTCTGTCTTCCGAGAATATTGTTAGGGAGGTCGTGTCTAGGCTCATTGACTGTCTCCTGGATCTGAAGTTTCTAGTTCGATATATGGTCTCGAGTGATTTGTTGTATGGTTCTGATTTGTCTGTTGATCCTGTTGTTAAGGTTAGAAAGTTCGTGAAGATATATAGTAATGTTCTGCATGTGTTAGCTCTGTTAAGGAGGGAAGAGCTGTTGCGTAGGTTTGGTAAGGGGGGATTATCGAGAATTTTGGAGGAGATTAATAGAAATTTAAATAGTCTTGTTGATCTTTCGGAACTTTTGAATAGTGATTTTGGTATTGATAGGTATGTTCCTGCTCTTGTGGCTCTCGTTGTAAATACTTGTAGGCTTGTTAGAGAGATTGCTCTTAGAGTTGTTGGTCCTGTACCTGAGATTGATGCTCTTCTGTACGAGATTAGGACACTTGCAAAAGTTCTGGCCAGGTCAATGAGACTCGAGTTTCCTGAAGCTTAGGGTCAGACTACCTGTCCGTCATCAACGTTCAGCCAGCGACCTCTTCATCACCTAACGTGTTATGTATATCCATGGCAAGTGTTTAAACGTGAACAATACTTCGGTAATCAGTGTCTCTTGACGATAGGTCTACGCTAGATATCTTGAGGGCACAGGTAGGTGCACTATGTAGATTTTTCAACGTTCCTGAACTGAGACTAATGTCCTCTAGTGTACAGGAGCCTCTGAGGTTTGTGAAAGTTGACTATTTGAAAAATGTGGCATATGTTTCTGATATATATCTGAAAAGTCTCGGAGATGAGCTTGTGTATGCATACAATGACATTAGGCCAATAGTACAAAATAGAAGAAATATGCTTATACCAGGAAAGTTATTGACAGAACTTTCCCTCGAACTTGTTGAGAAAGAGCAAGTACAGAATGCTCTTCAGGTACTGTCAGTGACCTATAGACCACTTGCCCAAGCTGTTGGATTACATATACT
>JAMOMD010000017.1 GCA_027068725.1 Thermoproteales archaeon
CTTTAGGTAACTAAGCACTTTCGGATTCTCGACCGCAACAGCATACTTATACCCTCTCTGTTTCAATAGCTCAAATAACTTATGTAGCTCTAACATTATGTAACCTCGTTTACCCTTTGCTTTAGCACCTTGTGTTACTAGCCAGTGGAACCATATTGTGCCCATGTCAACAATGTTACAATTAAGATCGATTAGTACCCAGTTAATACGGTCAAAATTGATATCGAACCCAAGTACATACTCAGCGTCTTCCAACTTTATAGAGTTGCAATCTCTTGTAGTGTATTCTCGCCATAGCCACTCCGGAACCATTAACTGTACAACTCCTTTAACGAATTCCCTGCTCCACTCGTTGAGGTATATCCTAGCATCAACATTAATCTTTTCACCACTCTTCAACCTATCGTAAAGCTCACATAACATATACGTAAACCGCCTAGACTTTGGCAAGTTTGTCCAAAACTGAACTCTCTCCT
Source organism: Thermoproteales archaeon (assembly GCA_027068725.1). GTDB lineage: Archaea > Thermoproteota > Thermoprotei > Thermoproteales > Thermocladiaceae > JAADER01. The sequence continues at coordinate 477 of JAMOMD010000017.1, forward strand.
TTTCTGGAAGAGCAACAAACTCGACAAGACATCTCTTGTTGTTAAAGTCGAAGTCTAGTACACGTATTGGTTGGTATTTGTACCTGTTGTCTCCTTTTGTTTCTACCATTAACCAATTATCAAACTCTATGTCAAGAAGTGTAGAAACCACCCACTCATAATGATCTTCACTATCCTCTATGTTAATTAGTGCAAGAGCCTGTAATGATTCCTTAATCATGTAAACTAGCTTACATGCCCTATGAGCGTAATAGCTATAGTTTAGTACGTTCATCGCAGTTTCATAATACTGGGAGTTAAAGTCAGCCCACGTCAATTTAAGAAGTTCATAGCTTTCATTTAAAATGCTGTTACAGTAGGCTTCGTGTACTTTTTCTACTGCTTTTCTATATAATTTGCATGTAGTTAAAATTGCTTCAACTACCTTTTTCCTATACTCTAGCTCTTCTGAGGAAGCTCCTTTCCTCTTTACTGCAATAAAGAAAGGTAGATTTACTGTTCTGGCAGTCATATTATCTACCACTCAGCCTCTCTACGACGCGCCTAATGATGCGTTCTTCTTCCTCATTTTCGGGCACTTTAATGTCTAAGACAACTAGCCTGCCATGCATTTGCACTAGCAAAGTATCAAACGGTGATCTAACATAGATGTGTACTCTACCATCCTTTGTCACATACACGGTACCTAGAGCAATTAGTACCTTCATCTGAACCTCCGGAAGCATGTTCAGATAGGTTTATTAACCCTTTCTGACTAGTTACTGTCGAGAGCTCTCCCGCTCTGGAGCTCCGAGGGCGCCCGCGGGCGAGGTTGGGCTCAGTCCCGCGGGGACAAACCCCTCGGAGCAGGGGCGGGAGAGATCGGGTCAGTGACGAAGAGCCCAAAACAGAAAAATGAAGAAAACCCAACAAAAGATAATCAAACTGAGACCCCCTGAGACTTATAGGACAGGTCTTTCTTTCTAGCTGTTTCAAGGCATCAACTAGTGATCTATATGTTTCTGCCGTTAGTGTTATAGACATGTTGCCTTGCTCTGTCTTTATGAGATGTCTTATATATGGGTAGCCATGTTCATTCTCTATTTTCTTCATTACGATTACCTTTGCCGTTCCTGAGGGTGTTTCAAGTCTTGAGCATAGAAGGTCTATTCCAGTCTCGTGTATAATGTCAAGTAGCTTACTTATTTCCTTGAGGAGCTTCTCGTCTAGGCAAATTTCGGCTTCTCCCTGTCTAAAACAGAGAGAGGGCTTACACTTTTCTATTTTTAATATTGCCTTCATTGCAATAAGTTACTGTTCTACTATAATCTTTCCGCAGATTGGACAGCGTATTTTTGCTGTTTCGCATTCTGGGTCGAGTCCTGCTCCTGTTGCGTCTACGTTTATTGCTCCGACGTCTTCACCGTTCTTGTCTACACACTCGAAGGTGAATTCGGCAACTTCCTCGTACAGCCACCTAAATAGGTACGGTCCTCCACATGGACATTCCAGCAAGTGAAGTCTTGCTGTAGAGACATAGTCCTCCTTTTCTGCTGCCTCAATATAGCTCTCTACAACACCTTCTAGGTCTAGTTTCTTTGCAAGCTCACGTATCTTCTCGAAATCTAGGTTTATCTTCATCAAGGAAGATTCTACATTACAAGTTTTTAAGCATTACCTATGTTTTGGTAAAGTTTAAAGGTCTAATCTTGTTATTATCCTATGCTTTTTGGTAGGAAGAAGTCTAAGGAGGAGAGTGAAAATACTCAACGTGTAAGGTCTTTCGAGTGTTTGGTGTGTAGAGAGAGGTATACGTATGATTTGGTGCCTAGTGTTGCCCGCTGTGATTGTTTTGCTATTCATGATAAGTTTGCTGTGCTTGCTATTCCTCGTAGTTGTAATAGTTGGAAAGAACCTGAATACTATACTCCTCTTTGTGAATGCTGTTTTAGCAAGCTCTTACAGTGGGAGTTGAGTTTTCTGGGGAAGTTTGTTGAAGTCGTTTCTCTTGAAAGTGATTCTTCTAGAGGTATTTCATTTGACTATGTTGTGGAGTTGAATAGTTGGGTTGATTTGTTTAGGATTGTCTTCACTATAGGTGTCACAAGGGTCGTGTTTAAGAGTGGTGGACCGTTTCCGTGTAGGTGGTTTGATGTTGTTCTTGGTGATGGTAGATGTATTCGTGCGTTTTTTGAGAATCCTAAGAACAGGTACTTCTTCGCGGTTCCTGCTGTTGTAGGGATTAGTGCACTACTATTTTACAGGTATGACCCTCTATATGACTGTGTTATTGAGGAAACTTATGAAAGTACCGTTATTGACCTTGAGGAACTTGTCGAAGCTCCGG
>JAMOMD010000018.1 GCA_027068725.1 Thermoproteales archaeon
ACTTGTCTCACATTTCGACAAGGCGTCTCAGATAGGTCTTGTCGGCAAAATTAGCAAACACAAGTACAAGCTACGTCGACTAAGTCTGAAGCACTTACTATTTTCAAGAGAGGGAGAGCATATTATAGAGCTCCTATACGGCAATAAAAGATAATAGCTAAGTCTTAAGATAGGTTTAATTACTGTCTTTAAGCATTTGTTCTATTCTTTCTGCTTTTATTATGTCGACAAGTTCTAGCAATGCCTTGTCTTGTATGGTTATTTTTGCGTATCCTAGTAGCATTCCTAGTACTAGTGCATAAATTATTCTCTTTTCGGGGTCTTCGTTTCTGTTTCTTGCTTTTTCTATTAGTCTCTGTATCGCATTGAATGTTTGTCTTAGGTCTAGGTGAAGCTGCTGTGCATAATGTACGAGCGTGTTGTAGAGTTCGATTGTTCTTTTCCAGATTTCTTCAGGTTCGAACCTGTCTTCGTCTGCGACGGGGGAGGTCACGTTTTCTGCTTTTTCTGCGATCTCCGTTATTATGTTGGAGAGCTTTTCTAGTTCTTTGTCAATGTTATTATACATAAGATGTGTCTTGCTATTAATTTTTAAAGTTTTAACCTAATCGAAAAGACACTTACTCCCTCTTGGGCAGTTTTGTACTGGTTCTAGTCTAATGTTGAGGGATATTTCTATTGGTAGTGCTGGGTTGCATCTTATGAATGATCCGTGTCCTAGTGGTACTGGTTCTGTGGTTAGTTTCAACATTCTGCCTTTGCTGTTCAGTATCTTGCAGATGTTTATTCTTGTCAAGACGTGTGCTAGACATGCGTCTAGTCTTACCTGTTCGCTTGTTACATCTATGTTGGCTTTTCTTAGGGTTTCGACAATGTTTTTGATTACTTTGTCCTCGGAGATTTTTGGTTTCCAGTACATGTAGTTAAACAGTATGTGCGGTCTGCTCTTTGCTTCGTGTAGATACCTTAATACAGTTGCTGTATATTCTGGATCATTTAGAGGTGCTATATGTTCCAGATAGGTCTGTATTCCTAGTTTCTTCTCTATTTCTGCGACTAGTGAAGCAAAGTACAGTGGACCTACTCCGTCGCGTATTTTGCGTATTTTCTGCATGTTGTAGTCGTGTATTGTGATTCCCATTACTATGCGTTTCCTGTATTCTTCTGGTAGTGATCTTATTGCTTTGAAGAGTGGGAAGTCGTTTATTGGGTCTAGTTCTTTTGTTGCTAGGAGGTTGCTTGTTGAGAAGGCGATGTTTACAAACACGTCCTTTAGCTTTTCTGTTGTGTATGCTATTGCTCCTAGTCCGAGCAGTAGTTTTCGGAGCGTGTCCAAGTCTCTTATTAGTAGCATGTCGCCATGTCCGCCAATTATCAGTGATATGTAGTGTATGTCTTCTGGTGTTTCTATTAGTTTTTTCGCGATTAGTCTTAGTCCATTTCTAATAAATGCATCTACTACCTCTACTAGTACTGTTTCTCTGTCTACCCAACAGCCACAGAGCTTCTCCATCTTGCGTAGGTAAGCGTCTGCTTCTGGACGGGCATAGCACCATG
>JAMOMD010000019.1 GCA_027068725.1 Thermoproteales archaeon
AGGACCAGCAACACCGAGTATTTTCAGAGCTTCCTGCTGTGTAGGTAAACGTGTACCTCCTCCAACTGTTCCGACCTCTAGACTCGGCAAGGTGACTGAGAAGTATAGATCACCTCTTTCTGTGACTTCAGCCCACGTGAAACCCATGCTAGACTCAACTACCTGAGCAACATCCTGACCTGTCGCTATGAATATGGCAGCGATTATGTTTGCAAAATGTGCATTAAATCCATAAGACGCAGCATGTGCAGAACCTAGCAAGTTCTTTCTATAAACAACATCAACAACCTCTTCCGGAGTTATATTTAATTTTTCCTCGAGATACTTTCTAGGTACAACAACTTCTGCAATTACCGTCTTTCCTCTCCCTAGTATTAGATTAAGTGCATTTGGTTTCTTATCAACACACATGTTGCCACTAAGCGATACTATTTTTGCCTTTGGAAAATTCTCTACTATATATCTAACAGCTCTATCAGTAGCTATAGTAACCATGTTCATACCCATTGCGTCTCCTGTAGTAAATTTGAATCTAAGCCATACGTTATTTCCTATAACATATTTCTCAATTCCTATAAGCTTAGCATGTCTACTAGTAGACTCTGCTTCACGCTTAATCTCATCGTAGTGCTCGTCAATCCACTTCAGGAACTCCATGACTGAGCCTATGTCAGGAAGCTTGAATACTGGTGCTCGAGACATGTAATCTCTCAAGACTGCTGTACGTGCTCCACCTGACTCTGTGACTATCTTGCATCCTCTATTCACTGAGGCTACTAGCGCACCTTCTGTTGTTGCTAGGGGTATGTAGTAGAGTCCTCGTGCATATTGACCATTTACTAGGAGAGGTCCTGCAATGCCTAGAGGTATCTGGACGACTCCTATAGTGTTCTCACAGTTGTGTCCAACCACGTCGTTGAAGTCAATGCTGAAGTGTCCAATATGACGAAGCTCGACGCCTGTTATCTTTTCTAGTACTCTTCTCCTGACGTAGGTTGCTGCATTAGAGTTGCCCAGTATTTTATCAAGCTCGTGCATCTTGACTTCTCCTTTCAGGACTTTCTCTACGAGCTCCTCCATTGCTGTGACAGGCTCCATCGTCACATGTCTAATATGTCGAGAGTCCTATAATGTAATTGTTATTAACGAAATTCGCAGGTCTGCATGCACGTGAACAAGGTATACGTAAAATCTCTTCATGCAGTTACTCCAGGCAGACATTACAACAAGAGTCTTCGTGACTTAGCTGCTGAGGCTTTCCTGAAGGCTTGGGAAGCTGCGGGCTGTCCTAACATTGACATGATAATCCTCGCATCAGCCGCAGTAGATATTGTAGAGGAGCAGCTACTCTCATCCAGCTACGTGTGCGAGTACCTTAGTCTAGAGAACGTGCCATCCCTCAGGATAGAGGTAGGCGATGCATCAGGAACTGCAGCGCTAGCATACGCGTACAATCTTGTCAGGTACGGAGTTTGTAGAAATGTTGCTATTCTCGGCGTAGAGAAAATTACAGATTTTATCAGTGTAAAAGTTAATAAAGTACTATCATACCTATGTGACTCTACTTACGAATCTTATTATGGGATTACTCCTGCAGTCCACGCAGCTCTCATGACTAAGTTCTATATGAAGAAGTTTAACTACACTTATGAAGACATTGCCTGGTGGAGTGTGAAAATGCATGAAAGAGGCGCATCTAACCCATATGCTTCTCTACGAAGGAAGCTAAAGATTGAAGATATAATGAACTCTGAGATAGTTGCTGATCCTATACGTCTATTCGATACTGCTGTTCCTGTAGATGGTGCTGTCTGCATAATACTGTCCTCCGAGAAGTCTGACCTGGGAGTAGAGCTCGCACACGTCGAGCAGCATGCATATAACGTGAGTATCAACATGCGTCCCGACCCTGCGAGACTGTTCACTGTTAATGCTGCTAGAGAAGTTGTGCAGAAGTTCTCGCCAACATTGTTCGAGATATCTGACAAGTTCAGCATCTTTGGTATACTAATACTGGAGGAGCTAGGCCTTGCTGAGCCAGGTACGGCGCCTAAGCTTATTCGCGAGGGAACGTTCGATCCTGGCTCTAAGGTTGTTGTTAATGCAAGCGGTGGACTGAAGTGTATTGGCTACCCTATGGGTGCTTCCGGTCTATATCTGAGTGCGATGCTTATCCTAGAGTTAGCTAAGGCTGAGCCATTTAGCAATGTTGGAGATCACTCCATTGGTGCAGTATGTGATGTAGGTGGTACGGACAGGTTGAGTAACGTATTAATCTTTAGACGTGAGTCGTAGGCAACAATGCCTGACTATAACGTTCCAGTTCCACGTTACTGGCGTAACATACCGACATACTACAGGCTGACAGTGTCTCGCTGCAGATCTTGTGGAAGAGTGTACTATCCACCACGTGCTCGCTGTGTCTGTGGTAGTAGAGATATCGAGCAGGTGAGTCTACTAGACGCGTGCAGGAAGTTTAGGCTTGCGGAGTTCACGGTACTTCACTCTGTGTCTGTTGACTTTGAGAAGCAGAAGCCTCTCATTTTTGGTCTTGTTAAGTGCGAAAATCCTGAAGTTAGCCTAGTCTCTCCTATCACGGATGTTCTAAATGTCGGAGACTTGCAGTCAGGTATCGAGCTTGAACCTGTGTTTAGAGTAGTAAAAAGAGATGGCTCGTACGGCATTGTGTGCTACGGTACGAAGTTTAGAATAGCTACACGTGAGGTGAAGGTATGAGAGCAGGTATTGCAGGCTGGGGTACGTATATTCCGAGGTTCAGGATAAGTACGCGCGAGATAGCACGCGTATGGGGAGATGATCCACTGAGAATACGTGATCTGTACCTTATAGATGAGAAGACTGTGGAGAACTACGATGAGGATGCTGTAACAATGGCCGTTGAGGCAGCGCGCAGAGCACTTGCACGTGCTGAGATTAGTCCAAGAGATGTGGACTGCGTCTTCGTTGGAACTGAGTCAAAGCCCTACGCTGTGAAGCCTGTTGCCTCAATCCTGATTGATGCTCTTGGACTAAGATACGATGTACAGGCAGTAGATGCAGAGTTTGCCTGTAAGGCAGCGTCTGACATGATGTTATTGACAGCACTTGCAATAGAGGCGGGCAGATACAAGCATGGACTAGTCGTGGGAAGCGACGCAAGCCAAGGCGAGCCAGGAGAACACTTAGACTATAGTGCAAGTGCGGGAGCGGTCGCCTACGTCCTGACAGGTGATAGAGAGAAAATGTGTGCTGAGATCGAGGGCTTCTACAGCTACTGCTCAGACACTCCTGACTTCTGGAGACGTGATGGTAGCCCCTTCCCTGTGCATGGCGAAGGATTCACAGGTGAGCCAGCATACTTCAGGCATATAATAGCAGCAGCGCGTGGTCTCATGGAGAAGCTTGGTCTCAAGCCAAACGACTTTGATTACGTTGTATTTCACCAGCCAAACACGAGATTTCCCCTAAGAGTAGCATCAGTGCTAGGTTTTCCAATAGATAAGGCAAAGCCTGGAATAGTCGTTGATAGAATAGGAAACACCTACAACGCCTCGGCACTTCTAGGTCTTGCGAAAGTTCTAGAAATTGCCAAGCCCGGCTCCAGAATACTTGTCGTGACTTACGGTAGTGGAGCTGGATCAAACGCGATTAGCCTAGTAGTGACTGACAAGATTGAACATAAGCGCGAGCTAGCAGACAAGCTGAGTGAGCAGCTTGAGAAGAAGATACTGATAGACTACTCGATGAATCTCAGGTTCAGGAAGCTAATCAAGATGCTACACTCAGGCTAAACTTTCGACTTAGATACCTGAATAATATTCAGGAGGGGACCGAATCTACTTTATAAGCTAAATGTGCTAAAAGGAAAGCGGACAGAATATGCCACGCAGACAGACATCAAAGGTAATCGAGAGAAAGAAGCAGATACTGGAGCTACTCCTAAAGGAAGGTGAGCTACCAACAAACGAGATAGTCAGAAGAACCGGACTGAGCCACAGCCAAGTGTTCTACGCACTTAAACTGCTTCAGAGAGATGGACTAGTGAAGGAGATAAAGCGTGGAAAGGTAGCATATTGGAGAGTAGCAGAGCACGTAACACCTGAAATGATTGAAAATCTCTCGAGCAGTAGCGTTGTCTCATTCTCAAGCATTGGCGCAGAGCAGGAAGAGCTTAGCGAGATATAACGTAAACAACAGGTTTAGAAAAGTAGATAAGGACGTTCACTAACTGCACTATTCAAGGCTGATGAGGCGTGGCAGCAGCTGAGGGGTGAAGAACCTTGTCTCACGCTGACAAACTAAATTTAGAAGATCTGAAACTTCTACCTTACGTACTCCTACTAATGAAATATGGCATTGATGAGAAGGA
>JAMOMD010000020.1 GCA_027068725.1 Thermoproteales archaeon
TCAAGATGGGGGTAAGTGTTGACGAGGTCTACAAGTTGACAGGCATTGACAAGTTCTTTCTGAATGCTGTGAAGAGAATAGTTGACCATTACGAGAAGATGAGAGAGTGCGCAAGCAGGAAGTGTAGTGAGGAAGAGCTGATTAAGCTAATTGCTGAGGCAAAGAGACTCGGATTCTCAGACAAGCAGATAGCAAAAGCATTAGGCAAGGATGAGAAGGAGGTGCGCGAGTTCAGGAAGAAGTTCATTGAACCTGTCGTGAAGCAGATAGATACATTAGCTGCAGAATGGCCTGCACAGACTAACTATCTGTATGTCACGTATGGAGGAGATGAGGATGATATTGACTTTCAGTCAAAGAAGCCGAAAATTGTTGTTCTAGGTGCTGGAGGATTTAGAATTGGTATAAGTGTAGAATTTGACTGGGCAACAGTCTACTATACAATATTTGCAAGACAGAGAGGGTACGAGGTCATTGTAGTCAACTACAATCCTGAAACTGTATCAACAGACTGGGACATGAATGAGAAGCTGTACTTTGACGAAATAACTGTCGAGAGAGTGCTAGACATTGTTGATAAGGAGAAGCCTCTTGGAGTTGTGGCATTTGTAGGTGGCCAGATTGCTAACAATATTGCAAAGAAGCTCGAGGACCTAGGCGTTAATCTTGTAGGAACTAAAGGAAGAAGTGTAGATAGAGCAGAAGATAGAGCAAAATTCAGTGAGCTACTTGACAAGCTTGGCATTAAGCAGCCACCATGGATAGCTGCACGAAGCTTAGAGGAAGTTCTCAAGTTTGCTGAAGAAGTTGGATATCCTGTCATTGTTCGTCCAAGCTATGTTCTAAGTGGGTCAGCCATGGCCGTGGCCTACACGAAGGAGGAGCTTATAAAGTACATAACGGCCGCGACCAAGGTCTCTCCTGAACATCCAGTTGTTGTTAGCAAGTTCATTGATGGTGCAATAGAGGCTGAGATTGATGCTGTGTCAGATGGTGGAAAACATACTGTTGGAATATTCAATGAGCATGTTGAGCATGCTGGAGTACATAGTGGAGATGCTATGATGGTAATTCCACCATTTAGACTGAGCAAGAATGTTCTAGACAAGATGAGAGAGATCGCTGTCACGTTAGCTAAGGAGCTCGAGATCTGTGGACCCTTCAACATACAGTACCTGATAAAGGACGGGGAAGTGTACGTGATTGAGCTGAACCTTCGTGCAAGTAGATCAATGCCATTTGCAAGCAAGGCCAAGGGCATAAACCTCATGGAGTACGCTGTCAAGGCTACGTTAGGCAACGGTATTGATATTGATGGAGAGTTCTGGGAGCCTCCAAGTAAGGCATGGGCAGTCAAGTGTCCACAGTTCTCCTGGATTAAGCTAAGACGAGCCTACCCGTACCTTGGTCCTGAAATGAGGAGCACAGGTGAAGTAGCATCACTTGGCACATGTCTAGAAGATGCAATGCTCAAGTCTTGGTTATCTACAACGCCGAGTAACATACCTGAGAAGACTGTCCTAGTGTACACGTACTATCCAAGACATGTACCTGATCTTCTCAATGTTGTTAAGGTACTGAGCAGGTACAGGTACGTCATAACGATAGACGACTCTCCACTCGCAACATATGCTAACGTAGAAGCATACTCAAAAGATAAGATCCTTGATATGATGCTTAGAGGAGAGATTAGTCTAGTAATAACGAGTGGATACACGCCAGATAAGGACTATAGAGTGAGAAGGACAGCAGTTGACCTTAACATACCCGTAATCCTGCATCCAGATACAGCAAATGCACTTGCAAGATGTTTTGTATGGTATTGGGAAGGTGGGGAAGTAACAATATACGAGATGAGCGAGTACTGGAAAATGGGGGTCAGCTAGTGGTTCTTCATCATTTATTGACGAGTCAGATTATCCCGTCCTCTTCATCCCATTAGGAACCTGTACTCTACTCACCGACTGATTCTCTTAATTTTGTTAGAACATTTTCAAGTTCCTCTAGTTCTGCCTTGAAGAAGCAGGTTAGCAAATGTCCAAGCTTATTCTTTAACTCGTTTAATAGCTCGTTTGCCTGTTCTATTCTTTCTCTTGCCTTATCAAACATTAGATTATTTATGAGAGCCTTAGCCTCATTTACAAGTTCGTAAATTTGCGTAAGCTCGTCAGGCATGTGAGCCTTCAGGAACGTGTAGTACTCCTGTAACTGCTCTCTCGATCCAACTAGGTATTTTAATATTCTAAGTGTTGCCATTCTAAGTGTCTGCGAATCAATTTCTAAATTACCTGTCACTAATGCTATGTATGCAATAACGTATAGCGCTGTCTTGACTCTAGTTCTATTACTTATCTGAACATGTTCTACAAAACTTGCAACTACCGGAGCTATATGTTTAGCAAGTGTATTCAAATTATCGTACACGTACCCAAGCAGATAGTCATGACACTTCTTGACATCGTCCATTGTTGCTACTGCTGTTGCAGTATCTAGCTCACGTCTCAGCTGCCAGCCTTTCACAATAAGGTTCTCAGTCTCTTCAGGAGGTAGGTACGATAGGAATGACCTGAGCGGGAATCTATCATAGAGTGCTTGTAGTTCTTCTTCATCAGGAACCTTATTCGAAGATGCGTATACTGTCCAAGTCTTTACTGGCACGATCTTGTCTCCATCATATATTACTCGCTCGTTAAGTATTGATAATAATGTGTTAAGTATTGCACTTGATGCGTTAAATATCTCGTCTAGAAGCGCTAGATCTGCCTCAACTATGGAGTTTGAATAAATTCTCACTACTCTACCTTTTAGAAGTTCTGCAATGTCTATTGGTCCTAGTAGCTCTTCTAGATCTGTGAATTTTGTTAACTGTCTATAGAACCACTTTGCGTTTAGTAGCTTTGATAATGTGTATATTAGCGTAGTCTTTCCTGTGCCAGGTGGGCCAATTAGTACGTAGTTCTCTCTGGATAGTAGTGCAATGAATACTCCAGTTACCTCGTCCTCGAGCTTGTAGAATAGTGTGAGCATTTTCAGGTACGCGTTTCTTATCTTCTCGATGTTCTCCTGTACTGCTACTCTTGCCATGGATGTTCTTGCACTGTTCTTAGCTATGGAAGTTCTAGAAGTTTCTCTACATGCTGCGTATATTGATGCTAGTATCAGTGCTGCACCAAGAATCTGTGTGAGCGTTGGAGCTGTTCTATCCATTAGGTACGTCAGTGCTGATGCAACGATTGGCTCTAGGCTAAGTGCAAATGCGACAGTGCTTGGACTAAGTTCTCTATGTGACTCTCCCTCAAGCATGTAGCATGCATATACAACAACGGCAAGTGCTGCACATACTGTAGCTGAGCTATATGGCACTACTGGGTCTCCTCTAGTTACTGCCAGTAGCAGTATTGCAAGTCCAGCAGTTGAGATGAATATTAGCAGATTCACTATCCTGTAGTCGCAGCATGCACATAGTCTATTGTATATCAGGACGTACAGTGCATTCAGTAGAGCTATGCCTAGTCCAGCAGCAACTGCAATTATGCTACATCCTGCAACTCCTGTGAAGAGTGCGAGACCGGCAGCATAGAGCATCAGGATTGGCACGTGATCCTGAGGTACTAGTCCTCTCCATCTAACATCCTCAATTATCATTGTCAGTATTGGGTAGAGCTGTGCTGTGAATGCGATTAGTGCAGCATTTCCGTACGTTATACCTACATAGAATAGGTACATGCACAGCACGTTCATTAGACCAAGCAGTACGCAGAGCACTGCTACACGCTTCAGTGCGTCAACATCTATGTCTATCCTATTCTTGAGTAGTAGATGTAGTAGACCTATGACTGCTAGGAACGAGTAGACTTCAGCTGTTACTATTTCGAAACTCTTGTCCATACTCAGAGCTAGCTCAGCTAGTGGATACGTGACTCCCCACAGTACTCCCGCTGCTACTGCACAGGCAATACCACGCCTCATGGTCTCACCCCGTGCAGATTCTTTCAATTCTGAATAGGGGGACAAGAGAGAACCCAGTAAACCGCGTCTCATGAGTACTGTCGCGAACCTAAATAAAAATCGTTCTCCATATAGAACAATGAAAAACTAACACAACTACAGAAGCCGCGAAAGGGACCCAGAATGGGACGAATATTCTCCAGCTCGCTCAAGTTTGGAAACACTGAGATTGAGGACACGTACGTCGAGGCCTTCGATGGACTATACTTCAGAATACTGGTGACTGCTGAGCGCGGCATAGATCCTGAAGATAGGGTCAGTCCCTGGCTTGAGGATGATGAGCTCAGATGGATAGCATATAGAGCAACAGCAACACCAGCAATAGTCGTAGGTAGACTAGAGGCAGGAACAGAAATGTAC
>JAMOMD010000021.1 GCA_027068725.1 Thermoproteales archaeon
CAAGCTCTTCTGGCCCTCTCATTCTTACTTAACATTCTCCAAAATTGTCTCTCTAGATATCTTTCAGGCACTCACTCGTACTGGTTCAACGTGTCATGCACCGTTTCTGTTATAGTACCCTCGTATTGGTAGGTTTGTCTAGATGGTAATCGAGCTGAAAGGTAGGAGAATACCTGATGTAGACTATTTTGATAGGGTTCGAATTAGGCTTAAGGATGGTACTATACTTGAGGGCGTACTGTTACCAAAGCCGGAGACTTCTCGCGAGGACATTGTGATAGTAAAGTTACCAAATGGGTACAACGTTGGCATAAGCATAGAGAGAATAGAGGACATTCAAGTAATTGAGAAGGGAAGTGTCAAGACTGAGCCTATACCTATTGGTCAGTTTGTTAGAGGAGAAGCAGGTACTCTGCCTCGTGTAAGACTTGTTGCTACTGGAGGAACAATAATGTCAAAGGTAGACTATGTGACTGGAGCAGTCTACCCGAGCTTTAGTTTAGAAGACTTGTATGCTCTATATCCTGAGCTTAGAGGTGTAGCAAGTCTCGAACTGCTTAACCTCATGGCCATGTTCAGTGAGGATTTCACACCTGAGACCTGGGCAAAGATTGCTGAGACGGCGTACAAGGCTTTTCAGGATGGAGTCACTGGAGTAGTTGTACTTCACGGAACAGACACCATGCACTACACTGCAGCCGCACTGGCGTTTGCTCTAAGAAATGCGCCAGGTCCTGTAGTGCTTGTCGGCTCTCAGAGAAGTAGTGATAGACCTTCGAGTGATGCTTTCGAGAACTTGCTCTCAGCAGTCCTGACATGCGTTAAGGCACCATTTGCAGAATCTGTCGTTGTTATGCACTACACGACCAATGATGGAGTTATTGCTGTGCATAGAGGCACCAAGGTCAGGAAAATGCACACCTCGAGAAGAGACGCATTCATTAGCATAAACGCTGAGCCAATAGCCTTCGTGTACCCACAGAAAATGGAGCTCGAGGTCAGGACAAGTCACTACATTCCAAGAGGCAGTATCGAGACCATGGTTCTAGAGAATAGGTTCGATACACGTGTTGCACTTGTCAAGTTCTACCCAGGAATGGATCCTGAAATAATTCACTATCTCATAGACAAGGGATACCACGGCATAGTGATAGAGGGAACAGGATTTGGCCACGTCAGGAAGGAGCTGCTTGACCCAATAAAGAGAGCAATCGAGAACGGCATACCTGTAGTAATTGCAAGCCAGACAATATTTGGTCGAGTAAACCTAAACGTGTATAGGAGAGGAGTCGAGCTTCTGAGAATAGGAGTCATTCCAGCAGAGGACATGCATCCTGAGACAGCATTTGTGAAACTATGCTGGGTACTTGGAAAAACTCGCGACCTTGAAGAAGTTAGAAAACTAATGCTTACACCAATAGCATTTGAGATAAATCCACGCACAGAGCCACACCATTACGTACAGAAGCTCGAGCTTGAGCAAGCAAAGTAGACTAGTAATAGTACTAGCAGGAGGAGAATCAAAAAGAATAGGAAAGTACAAGGCAGCACAGCCTGAAGAAAATCCACTAGTAACAATATTAATGAATAACATCCTAAGTGACACGTACGATATCATACTTGTCGTTAAGAATATAGAACAGAAAAATATCCTAACAAGACTAGTATCTTCTAAGCCCATACTAATTGATTTATCGAAACAGTATCATGTTCTTGTAGGAATGCTAACAGGAGTTATATACGCAATAGATAGAGAGTATAACTATGTCCTAATTATTGGAGTTGATCAGCCATTTATGAATAGGAAGTACATACACTTCATGTTTAAGTTAGCCGAAAAGGTTAGAAAAGGAGCAATAATTCCAAAATGGAAACAAGGGTACTTGGAGCCTCTAGGTGCTGTCTATAGAACGGAGCATCTCTACGAAGCAATAATGCAATGTATATCTACTAGGAGCTTAAACAAGTGTTCTATAAGAGCAGTAATTAAGACGTTAGAAAGTATCTGCGAGGTATCATATATATCTGCTGAGCAGATATGTTCACTGTTTGGACACGTGTTCTATAATGTGAACACGTTACAGGACTTAGAAATTGTTAAGATGTCCGTGAGGTGTAAGACCTAGCTTCACGCTGCCCCACGTCGGGGCAGTCAGCTAGGTCGGCTAGTGAATACTTCACAACCATGCTTTTATTCTTTGTCTCCATCTTTTTTCTTCCTAATTTCATTTTAATTTCTAGCTAGGCCTAGACAGGACATGTGTAGAAATTTTAAAGTATGCCCAGTCTGCCGTGTTGATGCGTGCGTACTAGTTATTTTCGAGAAGTGTGGAACATAGCTAAGCCACTTGTGCTTCAGTACTTGTTTGAGAGTGTGCTATATGTTGCTGATACTCTCTTTGTTGCTGGTCTCGGCAAGATTGCTCTAGACGCAGTTGCTACAGCACTGTACCTGTGCTATCTGATACAGTACCCTATGAACGCTTGTTTACTATCATCATTTACAACATACGTATCTCAGGCATGGGGCTCTAGGGATCTTAACAGCATAGTAGACATGTTTGGAAAAGCTTTTACAACAGCACTACTGGCGGGCTCACTATCTGCTACAATATCGTACACGGTTTCTAGATATCTTATAGAATTTGTCTATCCAAGTGCTGCCGTTGTTAAGCTTGGATTAGAGTATTTCAAGTATGTAGTACTTGCATTCCCTGGATCTAGCCTCTTTATCACGTACATGGCCTTTCTATATGGTATAGGTAGAACACGTGATGCTACGATATGCTGGATTATGTCTGACATAATTAACATAATTCTTGACCCATTGTTAATATATACATTAAGAATGGGAGTAGTCGGTGCTGCGCTTGCATTTGTAATTTCTATATATTCAGTAATACCATTCTTTCACATAATACTCAGACGATACGTACCGTTGAGAATACGTATACGACGACCTGATATGATT
Source organism: Thermoproteales archaeon (assembly GCA_027068725.1). Taxonomy (GTDB): domain Archaea; phylum Thermoproteota; class Thermoprotei; order Thermoproteales; family Thermocladiaceae; genus JAADER01. The sequence continues at coordinate 2,972 of JAMOMD010000021.1, forward strand.
GTTCTGAAGCTTGTTAAGAACGTTGGTCTTCCAATAAGTGTTGAAAGAGCTGTAGTTTCACTCCTATATACTTCATATGCAGCAATAATTGGAAGATATGGAGTAGAAGCATACACTGCCTACCAGCTTGGTCTCAGAATTGAGAGTTTCATCTACATGCCACTGCTTGCTTATCGAGATACTGCAAACATACTGATTGGTCAGCGAGTAGGTGCTGAGAGAATTGAGGAGCTTCCTGAAATACTTAGGACATGTGAGTTGCTTGCTGTTGCTACAGTAGTAGTTGCTTCAGTTCTAACACTTGGATTTACGCTTCTTCTAATGAACATAATGTTGCCAGAGCTGTTTGAGCACATTCAGACACTTGTACTACTGTACCTACTCTTTGCGTCACTTAGTGATGTTGGTCTTGCACTCAAGCTATCCTGTATTGGTGCTTATCAGGCAATTGGTAAGACACTGATTAGTACAGTAGTTGACATAGCAAGCATGGGTCTTCTAAGAGTTGTACCATCTCTAGCTTTCTACATGATGAGACTGCCCATACTAGCAGTATGGTTAACAATGAGTATCGATACAGCTACATGTGGACTCGCCCTGACGCTACTTTTCGTGAAGAGGTTGTATAGAGAACCTGTGAAATTTGTTAAATCTTGTATGTCTGAAGTATCCTCCTGACAATAGACTTAGCCATCTCGCGAATCACACGTTCAGCTTCTCTGTAGTCTCCATATCTCCATATCGGGAAATATCTTACCTTCTCGAGATATTCAAAGAAATACCTTCGAGATCTTTTCACATAATCCATGAGTGACTCTTGTTCTCCTTCAGAAATTACTTTGTTAAATACCTCAAGTTTCATCTTTACTTCCTCAGGTAGATGCCTGTAGGAGTATAAGCCTAGCTTAATTATGTCAAGCTCTGTCTTTACAATATCTCCAAAACCTATGTCTCTATAGTATCTGAGCAATTTCTCAAAAGATCTTAAGAGAGGTTCAATATCAATACCAAGCTCTTCACACATCCATATGTGAACTATGTGACTTGTGCTAGATGCGTATGGACAAAGTGCACAGGATGTGCGAGGAGCACCATACTCGTACATTCCATGAACGATGCCGTACATCTTGCATATTGTGAATACATCAGCCTCAGTCAAGTAGAGCACTGGCTGCACTTTCTGAGGAAATACAGGTCGAGCACCGTAGAGTGTTCTCAATCTCTTTATTGATTCAAATATTCTCTCACATTCAGCATATGCTATTTTTGACTTATCAAACTTTTTCATAAATTTCTTTATCGAACCCATCTTTATTGCTCGACACCATTTCTCTTGAAGTGTTGGATATCCTCTTGTCTGAAGTTTCTCAAGT
>JAMOMD010000022.1 GCA_027068725.1 Thermoproteales archaeon
TAAGCTAAGGCTCGCACGTCTAGTAAACATAGACGACCAGACGGTGCTTATAGTAGACGCAGCTGAGAAAGCAAGTCCCAGACACTGCAATCATAAGCTTAGCATAAAGGACAGGGAACTACTCTATGAGGAGGTAGAGGCACCTGACCTCGGGACTCCTAACATCAATGTGTCCAAGCTAGTTCTAGCCTACTACAAGAATCCCAACAGGACTGAGCTCGTGTCAATACGCGTGTATATTAATGGTAACGTAAGCAATAAGGAGGCAATTGAACTATTTCTTAAACTTCTCGAAAAGTATGCACCCTCCTATTTTGAGAGACTGCGCAAGATATTAAACAAGTATGTTAAGACAAGCACGACCGAGCAATGTACACGCTAATTCTAGTCTACTTAGCAGTTCCTGAAGAATATGCAGACCTTCAGGAAGAGGCTGACAAGCTCGTCGAAGAGCTTGGACTTAGGATAACTACTGGAGTGATAATAACTTGGAGATCGAAAGAAGAACTAGTAAAGAGACTTGACAAATTGAAAGATTATATAATACGAAAACTTGAGGAAGGTATTGAAGGCGTAGAGCTAGTATACTCGATCATAGAGCTTGACGAGGAGAAGTATAAGAGTGTGAGACCTCTAGTTGTTAAGAAGTTAGAAATCTTATGCAATAGTCTCCAGAAAAGAATAGAGAGCTTATTAGAACGTGTGAGATCATGTTCTGGAAGAGAAGTAAGAAAATATAGGCAAGAATTACAGGAACTTGAAGAGAGTTTTAAGAAAGTTGCAGAGTTTCACAAAGTCTTTGATGTTAGACACAGTGCATTTGACAGAGTGAATAAATTAATGGCAGAACTAAGAGCTGAATTTTATAGGAGATTAAAGTAATTTTTAGGCTGGGGACCTAGTTTTACTGTGATTGAGATTCTTCTCCTGTATTCTCCTCAATTATGTACTCCTGAGTTTCCTCGCTTGTTCTCCTTCTCCTAATGAACGGTAGTAGCACAACACCTGCAACCACTGCAGCTGCTATCACTGCGGCTGCTGTCAGTACCTGTGTTGTTGTTAAGACTATTGGCTGCGAGCCAACGTGTATTACTACTAGTACGTTTGTGCCTATCTTGAGCACCTTGTTGCCATTTACGTTAATTGTCGTCTTTGCTAATGTTGTTGAGCCAACTTTCACTGTGAGTACGTATGTGCCAGCTGGGACGTTCTCTATTGTTGCAACACCGTTCGCATTGGTGTACGCGACTTTCGTGTACTCTCCATTTCCTGACGATAGTACAACCATTGCTCCTGCTAGTGGTGCACCTCTGTAGTTTGTTACTGCGATAGTCACGTTGTACAGTGGTACAACTATTCTCAGTGGTGTACTCGGTACAGTATTCAATACTAGTTCGCCTACAGTAAGGTTCTCATATCTCACGGTTACTGCAATTGGCTCGGATACGAGTGTGCCTAGGCTGAATGTTACCATACCATTCTCGTTTGGCACTTCTGTTACCTTGACATTTCCGTACTGTATTGTGACAGTGCAATTTGTCAGTGGCTTACCTGTCTGTGTTGTTACTTCTAGTACTAGTGGCTTTACTGTTATGTAGATCTTGTACACGCCTGGCTCTCTGACGCCTCTTAGTGCAACTGCGATGTATGCCTGATGTCTATCAGGTGATATTGATACTGGCCTTATCGTGGTGCCCCATGGCACGAGTGAGCTTGTGACGCTGCTGTACGATACTCCTCCTGGTGTCACTATCTTGTCGATGACAGCATACTCAGGTAGCTGAACAACTAGTGCAGTCCATATTCCACTGCTCACGTCTAGCTGACTCACGGGTGCTAGGATCACTGTTCTGTTACCAACAGTCACGAGCTGTCCTGTCGGCTTGTACAGCAGTGGCACGTAGAGCACCATTACAGGTACTGTCATGTTGTTGACTATCCTGAATCCTGTGCCGTACACTATGTACGTGCCAACAATGTACTTGAACCTCATGATTGTTGGTATCAGATAGCTGACAGCTCTCACGGCTGCCACACCTGCGGCTTCACTCACCGGCACTGTTAGTCTGCCCTCTACAATGACGTTACCAGCCTTCTGCCCTGGTAGTAGTGGCTGAACAGCTGCTATTGCCACCACGTAGCCTAGTAGCTTCCACCCACGTGGTATTCCAAAGTCTGCAGGTGTCACAACTTTGGAACATCTTGGTCCTACAGTGGTGTTCAGGTACTCCAGAGCCTTCACCAGGAACACGTATGGCATTGCACAGGACTCGCAGTACGTCAGGACTATGGTGTAGGTGCCTCTTGGTGCCTTACTTGCATTTATCTCGACGTACTTTGGCTCAACCTTGACTCCCTGCACAGTATAGCCCTCAGCAGCCATCTCACTCAGCGTCTTTCCACAGGGCAGCACTACCTTCGATATCATGTATGGCACGTTATTGTCGACCCATAGCTTGACAATCTGTTGACTTACCTCGTTTATCGTATCGTCAGGCACCTTTAGCGCGATCTTGACTACCTGACCTTCTAGTGGATACTCCATATTTCTCGCATAGACATACGTGATGTACAGCTTCGTCACGTAGGTCGACGTTCCGGCATTTATTATTGTCAGGTTACCGTTCTTTACATAGACTTCCTGCACTAGACCATTTGGCGTTCTCTTGAACGTGCACTGTCCAGTACAGATGAACTGAAGCGCTGAAGATGGCTTAGCGACCTTGACTATCATTAGGTAGTTCTTGTACGCGTTACTTGGAGGAACACCGAACTGCAGAGTTACTCTCTGACCCGGCTGTAGTGCAAGCATCTTGGAGGTCTGCACTAGGTCAATGTACTGCACATGTACGAAGGGACCAACAATCTGCACCTGTGCAGCATGCACAACTGGCAGTACTGAGACTAGACATAGTGCGGCAACGATTAGTGTTATTGCGAGTAATCTCATGGATCCCATCGATCCTCGGTCAACATGCACTAGTTAGTAGTAAAATTAGATATCGAATATTTTACACGAACCTTATAAATACCCCGCAGAGAGATCGGCTAAGTTTCTAGATCACATTTCAATAACTTTACCATCAGAACACGCTACTAACACCTTATGTACATGTTCTCTAGAAAATATGCCAACTTCAACAACTCCCGGAATTTCCTTTGTACGCTTTTCAGCTATCTCTGGCTCGTCAACTAACTTAAACCAATCCAACAGATAATTACCATTATCAGTAACTAGAGGACCTCTTTTACCACGCTCTAGAATCCTCAGCTTAACCTCACCACCAAGCTGAGACACGACCCTACTAGCAACGAGTCTCCAGTACCTAGGTATGACTTCGATAGGTATGGGATGTTTTCTACCTAACTTATCTACAAGCTTAGTCTCATCAACAATTACGATAAATTCCTCGGCATTATAATCAATAATCTTCTCGCCCGTAAGTGCGCCTCCACCTCCCTTGTTTAGATTCTTCTCTGGATCAACCTCGTCTGCACCATCAATAGCTACATCAATCCTATCGATTTGCCACGGCTGTCTGAGAAGATCAGCAATACCAAGCACATGGCACATGTACTCTACCTCGCTCGATGTTGGTACGAGAAGAACATTCCTGAGCTCTCCCCTCTTTATGCAGTCTGCGAGCAATTTCAGAAACTCCATAGCTGTGGATCCAGTACCAACTCCAATTACTTGGTCAGACTCGACGAAAGATAATGCGTAGCGTGCAACAATGCGCTTCATCTCGTCCTGTGATAGCATTGCGAGAACCGCGTTAGAGCATGATTAAAATATCAAATGTCGATAGGCTCCGCTAGATATATGTTATTCCTGTTCTCTATTATTCGAACTCTAATTCTCTGACCAATAAGGAGTGGCTCAAGTTTACTATCGGCTATCACTGTTATTGTTCTATCAAAGATGCTTGAGTGTTTAAGTTTTAGTGGCACCGCAATGTACTCGTTTTTGAATATTCCTCTATCAATTATCTCTACTTTTACTACTTCTCCTTTCTTAAATGTTTGTGGGAGCGCTCTCGTCTTAACTATATTGAAGTCCTCGCTCGATGGTATTAACTTTATGTTATATTTCTTTTCTAACTCTCTCAATTTTCTAAAGAACTCATCCCAGCTCATTACTGGGACCTGGGGTCTTCGACCATGCTTATGCGGCACATACTTCTGAATTAGAACAGGAGGCCATCTCTTTCCTGCACCAGTCCTCTTAGCCCACTCTATGAGCTTCGGCATCTCCTCATCATTGAGTGTTGGAACCCATACCGGCGCGAGAACTACGTCTATCCTAGTGTTCCTTATAGT
>JAMOMD010000023.1 GCA_027068725.1 Thermoproteales archaeon
CACTGGTTATTTTCTTGTCCGTAAGTTCAACAATCACGTACCTTCCCCATGCTAGTGGTCCAGGATTTATGGCAACAGTCTTCCCAAGCATCTCCATTCCAGATGCCTCATGTATGTGCCCATGTAAACTCATGTGAGGTATGTAGCTCTCTATGATCTTCCTTATACTACTACTGCCGACATGTGCACCTGTCGTTATCTTATCGAGAGCAGTATCGCGTGGAGGAGCATGTGTGACAAGTACGAGCTTCTCGTTAAGCTCCTCTCTGCTGAGGACATTATTCGCAATTGCCGAATTTATGATATTAGAAAGCTCTTTTCCGATGTCATCGTCAGGATATTCTAGAGGCGTGTTGAATGGTGTTGGATTCGAGCCTCCAAATCCCACGAATACGATATTGTCAACAGTGTAGTATCTTCCATGTATGTTCACCGTGTTCTTCACATTGAGCTCTTTTGTTGCTTCAGGTGGATCACAGTTTCCTGGAACATAGAGCGTGAGTGTCTGAGATCCAAGCTCCTCTAGTATGCTTATCACGGTCTCTATTCGAGGTTTTCCAAACTCTACAAAGTCTCCAAGCATTATTGTTAGGTCTCGCTCAATATTGCGAAGCTTCTTGACATTGTTTAACGAGTCATGAATATCGCTTACGACTAGAATCTTCACAGTTACTTCCTGTGTCTATTCAGTATTTATGCATGCTGGTCGATTATTCTCGGATTAAGGTAGTTCACTTATTTAGGCGAGTCTATAGTCTAGACATATGCCATCGATCGAGATTAAGATTAAGCGAATAGAGAAAGATCCTAGAAACACGCTCATAATCGCATGTCCTGAGCCTAGTCTCGCATCCGTAGTCACGATAGAGTACATCATAGACACACTGAAAATGGAGGAAATCGGTGCAATAAGGTTCCGCAATGTTCCACCAGTTATAACAGCTGTAGATGGTGCTGCAAAACTTCCCTACAGACTGTTCTACAGGAAGGATCTCGGACTAATAACGATAAGACAGCACGTGCCTGTGCCAATTGAGCTATATGGAGAGTTCATTAACAAGATTCTTGACTGGGCAGAGGAGAACAACATTAGACGTGTCATATGTCTAACATCGATACCTGCCGTAGGCGAGAAAGAGAGCGACACGGTGTACTTCGTTACAGAGGAATACTACGTTGATGAGTTCAAGTCTCTTGGATTCCAGCCTATTCGTGACGCAATAATAACAGGTGCAGAAGCCATATTCCTCGACTCTGTACTCTCCAGGAGTATTGTTGGTGCTCTAATAATGGCCGAGTCGAAGGTTCTAACAGCCATAAAGAAGCTTGTTGAGTCAGGAAAGGTGACGTCGCACAGAGATGTCATGTACATACTTGGTCAGACGGTTGGTCAGCTTGGTCCTGACATAACTGCAGCAATAAAGCTAATCAAGGCAGTGTCCAAGCTAATAAACTACGATATACCACTTGATGGACTTACAGAGCATGCGAACAGGTACGCGTTTCTAGTAGAGAAGAATTTAGAAATGTATCTGAAGCCCCCAAAAGAGACTACAACAACACCTCTAGTGTACTAGTGGACATAGTGGATCTCTTCTTCTAAAATCATTAAACATCAGGAAAGCACGAGCATAACATCCACCTCTACAATACTCTACGTGAGGACAGTCTTTACACTCTTCAGGAATATTCTCGAGAACAGTTCTCACAAGACTATTCGAAAAGTACTCTTCTACACACGTCTGCAGTCTTCCTGGTGTCCATCTAGTAACTTCGAGATTTGTAACATCACAAAGTAGAAGTCTACCACCTGGACTAATGTCAATAACACGAAGTAGCCTACAGCAATATGCTACGAGTCTTCTACTCTTCAAATATGCGTGAAGACAGGGTAAACACCAGACACGAACATTTACACCAAGTCTCTCAGCTACATCATGTAGTTTCTCTAAGCTTGTCCTAACATGCTCAACATCTACATAAGTCATGCTCTCTCTTGCACGTCCACTAGGCATGACAGGTATGACATTTATACTATCCGGCTCGTAATTTATTACAAATTCCACATATCTATCAGCTACCTCATAGTTAAGATTAGAGATTGCCATGACCGTGCCATATTGAACATTTTCTTTATGAAGCAGTTCGAGAGCCTTAACAACTTTCTGCCAAGTTCCACGTCCTCTCAATCTCTCATGCGTCTCTTGGATACCATCAACACTCAGATAAACATAAACATCGAACCTATTCAACTTCTTGACAATTTCCTCGGTAAGAACTGTGCCATTTGTTACAATTGATACGTCAATTCCTGAGTCTCTCAGTATTGATATTATCTTAAATATGTCAGGGAGTAGAAGAGGTTCGCCGCCTGATATTGATACATGTGGCACATCTAGTTCACATATTTCTTTAGCAAGTTTCTCTCTTTCTTCGATTGTTAGTTCTCGCTCATTTTCATACAATCTTGCATAGCAGTGAAGACAGGATAAGTTACATTTCTTAGTTATTATCCAGACTATGTACGATAGCTTCATTGAGTCTAACCTGCATTGCTGTGAGTACTTGCTAAAATTAAGACTCTATCTCGATACATTCAGGAGGAACGTACTTGGCTAGGTATATGACAGGGCTTGCCCTGTAGATCTTGTATCCACGCTTTCTAACACAGTCAGCATCTATCTTCAGCACTACAACATCTGCACCATGTCTTGCACCTATCTCCTTCGCAATGTCTGGCCTAGTTGTCAAATGCACGAACAGTCTTCTGCCTGGTACTAATCCCTTCTCCATGATTGACTGAAGGTTCCTCCTGACCGTGCCATGGTACAGGACTTTAACTGTTCTATCTTCCTCATAGCGTATCTTTACAGGAATGCTATGACCATATGTTGCTCGTATCTTATTGTCTCGAATCTCAAATCGTCCTCTAGGGTCAAGCATTGCGACAGCAATGACGTGATCTCTAGTAACCCACTGGTACAGGTGTCTATTTCGCCAACGTTCACGTATACCTTTCACAAGTTCGTCAATGTTGACAAACCCCTCCTCATCTAATCTGAGCCCTGCCTCGTGAGGTATGTGTCTCAGGAGTGCACTCATTAGATGACTAAGTGCCTCTCTCTGCTCATCACTCATCAAGTATATGCAAGGCTTACCACAGTGAACAGGCTCTAGCGTATATGTGCCACATACTCTACACTTGTAGACAGGCATGTTCTCGCCACTCCCGAGAAAGTAGGAGCTTCAATAAGCTCAGCCTTGGCCACTTCAATCATCTGCTCATTAAGGGTGTGTATTCATCATCGCACAGTTAGGTACTTGACAGCATCTCCAACTATGTTTCTAACTTCTTCAATGTTCTTGAAGGGTCTCCTCTTGACCAGCTCTATAGCTTTCGACTTGCCAATTCCTGGAAGCTTACTTAGCAGAGTTATCGATGCTGTATTTACATCAAGTGGATAGGGTACTGCTATTACTGACCTCGGCAAGTGATCTACAACTGTGACATCTATCCACGTCTCTAGAGGAAGCTTTTCAGGAATGTATACTATGAGAGGATAAGACCCTACCTGACGAGCGTAGGTTCCACCCTTCGGATCGTGCTCCTCTGTGAATAATCTGAAGAGTATAGACCCCACGGGCAGTATTCTTCGCAAATTCTCTACATCAAACACGTGACGTACCCAGTACCTGAAAGACTCGATGTACTTTCTATGTCGCTGAATGTTACTCTTAATAACATCTCGCTGAGCCCACAGTGGTGTGCCAGGAAACACCATTGCTAATCTAATGTTCACTCTTCTCACCAGCACGTTCTCTTTGAGAAGTTTCTCCAAGAACATCCTGTTTAGAACATAGGTCTCACGTGTCTCTCCTGGAAGACCTAGAACAAAGTTTATGCCTGGAAGTAGATGAGGCATTCCATTCCATCCACGTACTCGCCCAAGCTCGCTGACTAGCTTAACAGCAAGAAAAGCCTCGTCTGGGTACACTTTCAGATTGTTGATCTTCACAACTCTCGGATCAGCTGTCTCGATACCCATTGCAGCAACGTCTCCGGGCGTGTGGTACAGCATTATTATCTTGAGACATTCTTTCGACTCTTCTGGCCAGTGAGCTACAGTTCCAGGATTCACGTTGTCTATATGGAGAGTCTCTAGGCCTGGTGCTGCTCTCCTGATACCATGAAAGAGCTTCTCCAAGATCTCAGGACGAGGTTTTGGAAACTCTAATTTTCCAACATCCTTAGCCATGTACGTCAGGATGTCTGCCTGCCTGCCAATTCTGA